>NZ_JBFUDR010000093.1:0-20657 GCF_056404615.1 Massilia sp. P2_C2
AGCCTGCACTTCGTGCCGACCGCGATCCTGTCGCGCCAGACGGCCGTGATCCGCGAGACGCCGGATCACGCCGCGCTGATCATGAACCTGCCGGGCCAGCCGAAATCGATCAGGGAAACGCTGGAAGGCCTGAAGGACGCGGACGGCAAGAGCATCGTCGGCGGCATCTTCGCGGCCGTCCCGTATTGCATCGACCTGATCGGCGGCCCGTACGCCGAGACCGACCCGGCCGTCTGCAAGGCCTTCCGTCCGAAATCGGCGCAACGAAACAAGGACACCGCATGAGCGACCTGCTCGAACACATCCAGATCGAGACCAACGACAACCCGGAAATCGCCATCATCTGGATGCACGGCCTGGGCGCGGACGGCAACGACTTCGTGCCGATGGTGCGCGAGCTGGATCTCACCGGCCTGCCCGGCATCCGCTTCATCTTCCCGCATGCGAAGACGATGCCCGTCACCATCAGCAACGGCTACGTGATGCGTGCCTGGTACGACATCACCGGCCTGGAAGCGGACCGGCGCGAGGACGAGAACGGCCTGCGCGCATCGCAGCAGGAGATCGAAGCCTTGATCGAACGCGAGAAGGGGCGCGGCATCCCCGCGTCGCGCATCCTGCTGGCGGGTTTCTCGCAGGGCTGCGCGATGGCCATCCAGACCGGCCTGCGCCATCCGGAAACGCTGGCCGGTCTGCTGTGCCTGTCCGGCTACGTGCCGCTGTCCGCCAAACTGGCGACGGAGCGCACCGAGGCCAGCAAGGCGACGCCGATCTTCATGGCGCACGGCCGCTACGACAACGTGGTGCCGTTCAATCGCGCCGAGGCGTCGCGCGACCTGCTCCAGTCACTCGGCTACCAGCTCGAGTGGCACGAATACGCCATGCAGCACACGCTGTGCCTGGAGGAAGTCCAGCACATCTCGGCGTGGCTGAAGAAAGTAATGGGCTGAACGATGGCAAAGAAAGAACGACTCGACGACGAGACGATGGCGCTGATCAACTGGTGCATCGACGTCGAAAACCACTTGGTCGCCGGCGGCGCCACCCGGGCGCAGGCGCTGGAACACATCGAGGAACAGGTCGAGTGGTTCACCGACCTGTTCTACGAAGGCTTGACGCCGGAACAGGCCGCGAAGGAAGCCCTGGCGTAAGCCGGCTTAGAGCCTATCCCAGTAGGGTGGGCACCCCTGTGCCCACCCTACCAATTCGTCTTGCTGTGCACCGGCGCGCAGCGCGGTGAATTGGCCGCCACCCATTCCGCGGCCGTCCTGAGCGACGCTTCCACCGTTTCCCCCTTCGGCGCCGGCTGCATGGCCGGGATGCCGCCGCGGAAAACCGGGCCGTCGCCGAGCGCATACCGCATTTGCGTCAGCAACAGCATGCCGCCGTCGGGCAGCGGGTGCATCTGGTTCACCGTCGACATGCCGTAGGATGTCTGCCCGAACGTCCGCACCCGCTCCTCTCCCATCAACGCGACGAGCAGCATTTCGCCCGCGCTCGCCGTCTTCGTACCGGCCAGCACGGCCAGCGGGCCCGTGGCAAAGGACGCGAACGGATTGGCGCGATCACCGACATGCTGGGCGGCCATCGCTGCAAGACTGGTACGGTCGACGAACGGGATCGCCTTGCCGTCGCGGTCCACCCAGCGCGCCTTGTTGGCGTTGCCGAACAGCGGATACATGGCAATGAACGGCGGCCATGCCATGCCGCCCGTCTGTTCGCTCAGGTCGACGACGAGCGCGCGGCGAAGCCCGGCACCACGATCGCGCCAAACGAGATCACCCCTGCGTCGGCCGGCACGTCCAGCACGATGCTGCGCTCCTGCCAGTCAGTATTGCCCTTGACCGGCTTGTCGTGGGTGTTGTAGAAGGCCAAGGTGTTGCCGTTCCCGGCATTGACGGACATCCACAGACCCGCCCAGTTGCTCACATCGCGTGTACGCAGACAAGCACGGAAACGCACGCGTTGGCCAAGGTAGCGCTGGGCCAGGATGGTCTGACCCAGCGACGCCCATGCCGTGGAGTCGCCGCTCGTGTTGCGCAGGAACTTGGCACCATGCCCCTCCGGAGACGCATCGACGCCGGCCGTGAATTTTTCGGGATTCTGGCCCATCATCGACCAGTTCGGCGGCAGCGGCGCGGGCGGCGCAGCCAGCGCCAGCACGGTGGCGGCGGCCGCCKCAGCGGCGAGAATGTAATGCGGTTTCATGGGCTTGTCTTCACGAGTGATCGGTGCCGTCAGTATGCCGCCCGAGCGGGCGGCGCGGCGGTGCCTGCGACGAACGGCCGCCGCGCCGCGACGAACGCGGCCCGGCGCCGACGGGCTAATCCGACAGCGGCGCCACGCTCGACGGCGGCGCCGCCGTGCGCGCCGTGTTCATCACCATCGCGAGAAACGTGTAGTAGCCGTTCACGCCCATCAGGTCGACGACGCCCTGCTCGCCGAACAGCGCCAGCGCGTCATTGTAGACGCGGTCGGAGACGCGCTTGTGACGGTGCAGCTCGACGCAGAAGTCATAGACCACCGCCTCGTCGACGAGCATGGCGGGCGGCCGCTCGCGCCGGGCGATGGCATCGATGACGTCCGGCGGGACGCCCACCTGCTGCGCGATCGGCGCATGGATCGCCCATTCGACCTGCTGGTCCCACTCGCGCGCCGTGACGAGGATCGCCAGCTCCGACAGCCGCACGCCGATCGCGCTGCGGTAGCGCAGATATTCGCCCAACCGCTGCGCATACCCCATCAGCTCGGGGCTGCGCAGCAGCGGCACGAACGGGCCGTACAACGCGCCGCGCGGGCCATTGATGATCTCCTGGGCGGCGGCGCGCTGGGCGTCGGTCCAGTCTTCGGGGGGAATCGGGCGGAGGCGGTCGGTCATGCGGAAAATATTCGCATGCCTTGAGGCAAAAATCAAAAGATTCCGGACGGTTCGCGCTTATTGTCAAAAGTCATTTATTCAGGAGCCCACATGAGCCATATCCTGCATCGCAGCCTGCGCCAGACGCCGCCCGTCGCGGTCGGCGGCGCGGGCGTCTACCTGTACGACAGCGACGGCCGCAGCTACCTCGATGCCAGCGGCGGCGCGGCCGTCTCCTCGCTCGGGCACGGCCATCCGGACGTGATCGCGGCCATGCACCGCCAGATCGACCGCTGCGCCTATGCCCATACCGCCTTCTTCACGACGGAGGTGGCGGAACAGCTGGCCGACCGGCTCGTCGCGAACGCGCCCGCCGGCATCCGGGGCGTGTACCTCGTGTCGGGCGGCTCGGAGGCGATGGAGACGGCGCTGAAGCTGGCGCGCCAGTACTACGTCGAAGGCGGCGAACACCAGCGCGCGCTGTTCATCGCACGGCGCCAGAGCTACCACGGGAACACGCTCGGCGCGCTGGCCGTCGGCGGCAATGAATGGCGCCGCCGGCCATTCGCCCCGCTGCTGATCGACGTCGAGCGGGTCTCGGCCTGCTACGAATACCGCGACCGGGCCGATGACCAGACCGTCGACCAATACACCGCGATGCTGCTGGACGAGCTGGAAGCGGCGATCCTGCAGGCCGGTCCGGAACGCGTGATCGCCTTTTGCGCCGAACCCGTCGTGGGCGCGACGGGCGGCGCGATCCCGCCCACGCCCGGCTATTTCAGCGGCGTGCGGGCGCTGTGCGACAAGTACGGCATCCTGTTCATCGCCGACGAAGTGATGTGCGGGATGGGCCGCACGGGCACGATGTACGCGATCGAGCAGGAGGGCGTGGCGCCGGACCTGATCGCCGTCGCCAAGGGGCTCGGCGCGGGCTACCAGCCGATCGGCGCGGTGCTCGTGAACGGCGCCATCGTCGAGCGCCTGCGCGCCGGCAGCGGCGTGTTCCTGCACGGGCATACCTATATCGGCCACCCGGTGGCGGCAGCCGCGGCCCTCGCCGTGCAGCAGGTGATCGAGCGCGACGACCTCCTGACGCAGGTGCGCCTGCGCGGCGCGCAGCTGCGCGCGATGCTGGACGAGGAATTCGAGGACCATCCGCACGTGGGCGACATCCGCGGCCGCGGGCTGTTCCTGGCGCTGGAACTGGTGCGCGACCGTGCGAACAAGACGCCGTTCGCGCCGGAGCTGAAGCTGCACGCGGCCATCAAGGCGCGCGCGATGGAGAACGGCCTGATGGTCTATCCGATGGGCGGCACGATCGACGGGCGCAATGGCGACCATGTGCTGCTGGCGCCGCCGTTCGTCGTCACGCAGGGGGATTTAAGCGAGATCGTCGGACGGCTGAAAGACTCGGTGCAAGCCGCGTTGAAGATGGTGCGGTAGGGTGGGCTCCCCGAGCCCACGCGGACATTTGCGTCACGCCAGCGTTCGCGTGGGCACGGGGTGCCCACCCTACGCGTTCATGCTTTAGGGTAGGCAAGCACTTCCTGCTGCTGCTCGCCCAGTCCCGCGATCCCGAGCCGCAGCTTGTCCCCTTTCTTGAGAAAGCGCTGCGGGCTGCGGCCGAGGCCCACGCCCGGCGGCGTGCCCGTGCTGATGATGTCGCCCGGCTCCAGCGTCATGAAGCGCGACAGGTAGCTGACGATTTGCGCCACCGTGAAGATCATCTTCGACGTATTCCCGGTCTGCACGCGCTTGCCGTTCAGTTCCAGGTACAGGTCGAGGTCCTGCACGTCGAAGATCTCGTCCTTCGTCACGAGGAACGGGCCGACGGGGCCGAACGTGTCGCAGCCTTTGCCCTTGGACCACTGCGAGCCGAGCTCGAACTGGTAGGCGCGTTCGGACACGTCGTTGACGACGCAATAGCCGGCCACGTATTTCAGCGCGTCCTTCTCGTCGACATACTGGGCGCGGGTGCCGATGATGACGCCCAGCTCGACTTCCCAGTCGGTCTTCTTCGAGCCTTTGGGCAGCTGGATCGGGTCGTCCGGACCGTTCAGGCAGGAGGTCGCCTTCATGAACATGATCGGTTCCTTCGGAATCGGCGCCCCGACCTCGGCCGCGTGGTCGGAGTAATTCATGCCGATCCCGATGAACTTGCCGACGCCCTTGACCGGCACGCCGAAGCGCGGGTTGCCGCGCACGACCGGCAGCGTCTTCCAGTCGACCTTGGCAAGCTTGCGCAGCGCCTTTTCCGACAGCACCGACGCGTCGATGTCCCCGACCACGCCGGACAGGTCGCGCAGGCGACCTTCCTCGTCGAACAGGCCCGGCTTTTCCTTACCGGGGCGACCGTAACGAACCAATCTCATATTCTTCCTTCTGGGTGAGCAAAACGATGCCGCATTTTACTTGACGGCGCCGAAGGAAGTCGTGGCAGTACCCGAGCAGGCCAGGCAGTTGCAGCGCCACCAGCACCCCGAACGCGACGCGGTAGGCCACGGCCGGGAAATGGCTGCCCGCGTCGGGACGCCACAGCCCGACGATCATCCCGAAGCCCGCCTGCACGACGAAGGCGCCGATGAAGATCAGGAGGTTCAGGCACGTGGCCGCCCGCCCCGTCAGCGTGCGCGGCAGGCTCTGGGCGATGATCACGTATTCGATGCCGGTGATGGTGCCCACGAGCGTAAACAGCACGGACAGCAGCTGCAGGCTGGGACGCCAGTTGCAGACGATGGCAAGCTGCACGAGCACGAACAGAAACACTCCGACGGCGGCCACGTCCAGCGCCTCGATGCCGCGCCGCCCCGCCCATTCCGTGATCATGCCGACGGCGATGGCGCCGAAGATCACCGAGGCCATGCCCATGTACAGCAGGTAGGCGACGGCGGCGTCCGGAAAGCGGGCCACGTCGGACAGCCAGCGGCCGATCCACAGGCCCTGGATGCCGAAGAAGATCGCATGCGGCACGAGCACCAGCGAGATGGTGTTGCGGAACGCGGGTGCACGGTACACGTCCAGTATGGAGCGCACGGTCGGCAGCGCGCCGCCGGGCGCCTTCGACCTGGGCGTGACGAGCCAGATCAGCAGGCCGCAGCACAAAATCAATGCCGCCAGCAGCAGGAACAGGCCGCGCCAGTCCGTGTGCTGCAGCAGCAGGCGCACGGGCATGGTGCCCGACGCCGCACCCAGGCCACCCACGGCGATCAGGTAGCCCTGCACGGACGGCAGGCGCTTGGGCGCGATCCACGTGGAGATCGCCTTCACGGCCGACATGAAGCAGCCGCCCACGCCGCAGCCGATGATGGCGCGCGCCACGACCAGCTGGCCGAACGAGCGCCCGGCCGCGAACAACAGCGCGCCCAGTGTCGCCAGCAGCAGCAGCGCCAGCTGCACCTTGCGCGGCCCATAGCGGTCGAGCGCGATCCCGACCGGCAGCTGGACGAGGGCGAACGCAAAGAAGAACGCGCTGGTCAGGAGGCCGAGCTGGCCCGGCGTCAGCGCGAGTGCGCCGACCAGGTGCGGTGCCAGCACGGCGTTCACGTTGCGCAGCAGCGAAGACAGATAATGCCCGAGCGCGAACGGCAGGAACACGTAGAAAAACACCGCCACGCCGGAGAGGCGCGCTTGATCCCGGCAATCCTGGTCGGTTTCCATGATGGCGTCCCTGGGGTCAGGCCGCGTCGGGCTGGGTATCACTGGCGCGCCGGTCGTGTGTTTGCACTTGTGCTTGCGCGGGCACGATCGGGATCACGCGTCCGGGCGCGCCGGCAACGACGTCGTGGTCGTCCTCCCCGCCCTCGAAGAAGAACTTCTTGCGCCCGAACGCGGGCTTCAGGTGATCGAGCCAGGTGGCGTCCGGATCGTATTTCGCGAAGAACGGCCGGCGTACCCAGTCCGGATTGCGCGCCTGCAGGAACTGCAGCGCGAACAGCTTTTCGCCGTTGATGGTCACCACGCCGTCGATCACGACCTTGCCGGGGAAGGCGCTCATCGACGGCCCGCGCACGGTGCGCGACAGGCCGGACACCATGCTGTACGCGGCCTGAAAGACCTCGTGCGCGCGCGCCAGCGGCAGGGCAAAGTAGTCGCGCGGCCCGGTGTCGCGCTCGACGAACATGTAATAGGGGATCGCCCCCAGGCGCACGCCCGTCGTCCACAGCTCGGCCCAGCTGTTCGGGTCTTCGTTGATGTGGCGGATCAGCGGCCCCTGCATGCGCAGGGTGGCCCCCGTGCCGACGATGCGCTTGACGGCCTGCTGGGCGATCGGCTGGCGCAATTCGGCGGCGTGGTTGTAATGTCCCATCAGCGCGAGGTTCTTGCCGGACTTGACCACCCGTTCGAACAGGCGCATCAGGTCGTCGCTGTCCTTGTCCGACACGTAGCGCTGCGGCCAGTACGCGACCGACTTGGTGCCGATGCGGATGTTCTGGATGTGCGCCAGTTGCGGCGCCAGCAGCGGCTCGATGAATTCGGCCAGCGAACGCGTATTCATGATCATCGGATCGCCGCCCGTGATCAGGACGTCCGTCACGTCCGGATGCGTGGCCAGGTAAGCCACCAGGTCGGTGCACTCGCGCGCATCGAACTTCATCTCTTCCATGCCGACGAACTGCGGCCAGCGGAAGCAGAACGTGCAATAGGCATGGCACGTCTGGCCCGCGCTGGGGAAGAACAGTACGGTTTCCTTGTACTTGTGCTGCAGCCCCTTGAGCGGCGCATCGTTCACGCGCGGCACGTTGTGCGTCATCTGGCCGGCCGGGTGCGGATTCATGCGCATGCGGATGTCGTGCACGAGCTTCGCGAGTGCGGCGTCGTCTTTCCTGACCAGCACCAGGTCGCGCAACTGTTCGTATTCGCGCGCCGGCAACATGTCGCGGTGCGGGAAGGTCAGCCGGTAAATCGGATCGTCGGGAATATTGCTCCAGTCGATCAACTGATCCATCACGTATTCGTTCGTACGGAACGGCAGCACATGGGAGACCACCTGGACCGCCTCCCGCAGGTCGGGGCTCATCCAATGCCACTGGCGGGCGTTCTGGATCGACTGGCGGGTATAGGGCTTGAACTTGGCGGGCGTTGCGTCGTGGCTCACGGGAGTTCTCCTGATGGGAAAGGTTGGCGATAAAAGGTGACGCAAGGAAATAATTGCCGTCAAGAACCGATAGTAGGCAGTCGACATCGCCACCGAGTTGCCGCGAGTCAAGTTTGGCCCTGCGAAAAATCAGTCTTGACGTTGCAAGCGCACGGCGGAGACCGCTTGCGTTTGCACAACAGCACGGATGAGGCGGCGGCGTAGAGTACGAAATGCAAATAGGCAACATTCAGACCTATCTTTTTTCTCCCGAAAGGACATCCTATGAAGCTGACCGCCACCGTAGTCGCAGCGTCCCTCCTGCTGTCCTGCACGAGCGCGCTGGCCTTTGACCCGACCGAAAAAGATGCGATCGCCATGGCCGAGCGCGGCGCCGCCATGGTCAAGGCCAAGGGCAAGGACGAAGTCATGAAACGCATCTCGGCCAAGGACCCGGAATTCGTCCAGGGTTCGCTGTACATCGACATGCGCGACGTCAAGACCGGCATCGTGCTGGCCCACCCCTACAACCCGTCGATCGTCGGCAAGGATTTGACGGACGTGCCCGATGCCAACGGCAAGAAATACCGCCGCGAGATCATCGAACTGGCCGCCGCCAAGGGCAAGGGCTGGGTCGACTACCAGTACAAGAATCCGACCACCGGCAAGATCGAGCCGAAGACGACGTACATCCTTCTCGTCGACGGCGTCGTGCTCGAAGCCGGGCTGTACAAGAAACAATAATTGCCTGCGGGCGGCATGCCCGTGATTGCGCGAAGGCGGGAGCGAAGCATGCTGAATAAACTACGTATCGGTCCCAAGCTGCTGCTGGCGCCCGGCTTCGCGCTGGTGCTCCTGTCGATGCTGTCCGGCGCCGCCTGGTACGGCATGGTGCGCCAGAACGCATCGCTGGAAAACATGGTGCAGGTCCGCGCCGCGCGGCTGAAAAACGTGGCCGACGTGGCGGGCGACGCGAAATACGTCCACGCCAACGCCTACCAGTTGCTGGCCTGGATCAACGGCAGCTTCGCCAGGAACCGCCTCGACGCCCTGATCGCCGACATCGGCAAGCGCCACGCCGCGGTACAGGCGCAATTGCAGCAACTGGTGCGCACGACGGACGGCGCGGAACGCAAACATGTGGAAGCGTCGCTGACGGCGCTGGCGGCCTACCGCAAGGCCGTGCAGGACACCATCGAGATGGCGCAGGTCGACCAGTCGATCGCCACCAACTCGATGCAGAAGGCGGAAAAGGAATTCAATGTGCTGAACGAGCAGCTGGCCCAGTTGGCCACGCTGGAAACGACGCTCAGCGAACAGGCGTATGCCGCGGCGCGCGCCGAATTCCACGGCCTGGGCACGGGCATGGCCGTGCTGGTCGTGCTGTCGATCGCCGTCTCGCTGGCGGTGACGATGTTCGTGCGCCGGGCCATGCTGCGCGACATCGGCGCCATTTCCGTCGTCGTGGGCGATCTGGCCGAGGGCCGCCTGTGCGCCAGCGCGCGCAACGACGGGCGCGACGAGATCGCCGACACGGCGCGCGCGCTCGACCAGACCATCTCCAACCTGAACCGGACCTTGCGCAGCGTGCTCGATGCCGTGCGCTCGATCGATACGTCGTCCAGGGAAATCGCCAGCGGCAACCTGGATTTGTCGAACCGCACGGAGTTGCAGGCCGGCTCGCTGCAACAGACGGCGAGCACGATGGAAACCCTGACCCAGGCCGTCAAGGACAATGCCGACAATGCCCGGCTGGCGACGGAACTCGCGGCCGAGGCGGCCCGGCTGGCGGCCGGCGGCGGGCAGGCCGTCGACCGCGCCGTGGCCACGATGGAATCGATCCGCGCCAGCTCGCGCAAGATCGTCGAGATCATCGGCGTCATCGACGGCATCTCGTTCCAGACCAACCTGCTGGCGCTGAACGCGGCCGTCGAAGCGGCGCGCGCCGGCGAACAGGGCCGCGGTTTCGCCGTCGTCGCCAGCGAGGTGCGCACGCTGGCCCAGCGCTCGGCCTCGGCCGCGAAGGAAATCAAGGCGCTGATCGCCGCTTCCGTGGCGATCATCGACAACGGTAGCGTCGCCGTGGGCGAGGCCGGCGCCAGCATGGGCAGCGTGGTCGCCTCCGTGCAGCAGGTGAACGACATCATCCACCGCATCAGCACCGCCAGCAGCGAACAGGCCGACGGCATCGCCGAAGTCAATCGCGCGGTCGGGCAGATGGACGACATGACGCAGCAGAACGCCGCCCTCGTCGAACAGGCCGCGGCGGCGGCGGCCAGCCTGCACGAGCAGACCGTGAACCTGGCGCGCGCCGTCGCGATCTTCCGCATCGAGGATGGGCAGGACGCGCCCGCGGCGGCGGAAGAGGATGCGCCCGTCGAGCGCCGCGCCCCGGACAGCCCGATGCGCGGCCGTCCCGCGCTCGCGCACCGGGCCGCCGATGCGGACACGCTCCCGCCGCGCCGCGCCGCCAACGGCTAGCGGAACGGCTTGCTGACCCAGCGCGAGCCGGCCAGGCCGAACCGCCAGGGTACGTCCACGGCCTTGGATATCCCGATGCGTGGCCCGGCCACGACCTCGATACCGCCTGGCGCCGGCACCAGTTCGAACGGCGCCGCGGCCAGGGAGTGGCCGTTCAGGTCGCGCGTCACGCCCAGCGCCTGGCACAGCTTGCCGGGCCCGGAACACAGCAGCCAATGGTCGCGCGTGCCGCGCCGCTCGCACATCGTGTCGATGTCCGTCACGGGTTCGAGCGCGCGGATCAGGACCCCGGCGCCATGCCCATCTTCCCGGCAAACGAAGTTGAGGCACCAGTGGATGCCGTAGGAGCGGTAGACATAGGCGTGGGCCGGCGGCCCGAACATGGCGAAGTTGCGGTCCGTCGGCCCGGAATAGCTGTGCGAGGCGGGATCTTCGCCGTCATAGGCTTCGGTCTCGACGATGCGGCCGCCGACGCCGTCGACGAGCACCGTCACGCCGATCAGCTGGCGCGCGACGAGATGCGAAGGAGCGAGAAAATCGATGCCGGCAAGGATGGATGAAGACATGTGGCAATTCTATATTGATAAGATTTGACAGGTCGCACTGACAGTTTTGCTACACGGAAGCAATACTTTGCTGCAACTTCAACGCCGCTGGTTTATAGTGACAAATTCAAATTTATTTCCATATGGCATCTGCCAGCACCGTTTTTCTCGCCTATTCATGAGTACAGCAGCTGCCCTGGCGCGTCCGAGCGCCGCCGCCGAGGATCCGGTCGACGCTCTCATCAAGTCGATCCGGATTCCGCCTCGTCCCAGCCTGCTTGCCGACCTGCAGCGGGAACTCGCGTCGGACGATCCCAGTCCGGCCGTGATCGGCCGCATCGTCGCCAATGACGTCGGGATGTCCGGCGCGCTGCTGAAACTGGCCAACTCGTCCATTTTCGGCGGCCGGCGCAAGGCCAAATCGATCGAGCAGGCCATCTTGTTCCTGGGCATTAACCAGGTCGCGTCCATGATGACGGGGCTGCTGGCGCGCCAGGCGATCCCGGCGAACGGCGCCGCGCTGGCCAGCTTCTGGGAAGTGTCGAGCCGGCGCGCCGAGGCGATGGTGTTCCTGTCGCGCCGCCTGCGCATCGGCGAACCGGACGTAGCGCACACCTTCGGCCTGTTCTGCGACACCGGCGTGCCGCTGCTGATGGACCGCTTCGCCGACTATGCCGCGACGTACCACGCCGCCGCACTGGAAGCGGAGCGCCCGTTCACGGCGCTCGAGGATGAACGGCACAGCACGAACCACACCGCGATCGGCACCCTGCTGGCGCGCAACTGGGGCCTGTCCGAGGACGTGGCCTGGTCCATCCTGCACCACCACGACTATGAGGTGCTGGACGACGCCAGCACGGCGCCGGCCGTCCGCTCGCTGGTGGCATTGTCGCTGCTGGCCGAATGCGCCATCCGCAAGTTCCGCGGCGACGCCGGATCGCTCGAATGGGACAAGGGCGGCGCGCGCGCGCTGGCCTATCTCGGCCTTTCGGACGAGGAAACGGCCGAGCTGCTGGACGAACTGCACGAAGCCTTCCACGACGACCAGTAACGCGTCTTTACTTCCGCCGCGGACGGGCAGATACTCCATTCACAAGACCGGCAGTCGATGAATGGCCGGCCGAGGAGGAGACATGAAACGCCTGGCGTCCCTGCTGCTCGTGGTGCCCCTGCTGCTGGCCGGCTGCGCCGGTACACCACAGCGTCCCGCCCCGCCTCCGCTGTTCGCCGACGCGTCGTTCAAGCCGCCGTCGGAGCCCGTCGGCGCGCAAAACCTGTTCACGCTGAGCCCCGCCATGAAGGCCTACGTGCACAGCCCCGCCTTCGAGGCGCGCCTGCGCAACAAGAGCCCGGAACGGGGCCTGATCGATGCGCTGTACAGCAAGACCGACCTGAAGCTCGAATACGATTCCAGCCGCACGCGCACGGCCGCCGAAACCTATGAGGCGCGCGCCGGCAACTGCCTGTCGCTCGTCATCATGACGGCCGCCTTCGCGCGCGAACTGGGCATGACGGTGCATTTCCGCAGCGTGATGGTGGATGAGACCTGGAGCCGCGACGGCAGCCTCTACCTCGTGGCCTCGCACGTCAACATCGCCCTCGGCCACCGCAAGCCCAGCGGCATGCTGTACGACGAGACGTCCGAGCACGAGCTGGTCGTCGACTTCCTGCCGCCGCCGGACGCGAGCCGCCTGCGCAGCCGCCAGCTGGAAGAAGAAGACATCGTCGCGCTCTACCTCAACAACCGCGCCGCCGAATCCCTCGTGCAGGGCAAGCTCGACGACGCCTACTGGTGGGCGCGCGCGGCAGTGGCGACCAATCCTCCCAACGCGGTCGTGTACAACACGCTGGCCGTGATCTACCAGCGCCACGGCGACCTCGTCATGGCCGAACGGGCGTTCCGCACCGCTCTCGAACGGGAGCCGGAAAGCGTGGTCGTGATGCGCAACCTGGGCCCCCTGCTGGCGCAGACAGGCCGCACGGCCGAAGCGGCCGAGTTGGCGCGGCGCGTGGCCAGCATCGAACCGGTGCCGCCATTCCAGTATTTCGACAAGGGCATGGAGGCGCTCAAAGCCGGCGACTACGCGACGGCGCGCAAGCTGTTCGAACGCGAGGTCAAGCGCGCGCCCTATTACGACGAATTCCATTTCTGGCTGGCGGTCACCCTGCTGCAGCTGGGCGAGGCAGCGGCTGCGCGCGAACAGCTCGCACTGGCGATCGACACGAGCACGAAGTCCGACAATCGCCAGCTGTATTCGGCCAAGCTGGCGCACCTGAAGCGGCAGAGCGCGAACAGCGTGCGGCTGTACTGAGAAAATAAAACGGCCGCGCCATCGTCTCCGAATGACACGATGGCGCGGCCGTCTTGTTGGCTACTGCTTATCGATCAGCGGCGGCGCTGGCGCGCGGCCGACGGTGCCGGTGTGCCGCGCGTTTCGAGATGGCGGAACACGATGCGGCCCTTGTTCAGGTCGTACGGCGACATCTCCAGCGTGACGCGGTCGCCCGCGATGACCGATACGGGAACGTTGCCACAGTTCCGGTGGCAAGAGAACTACCTCCGGGATACAATGCACATAACTACCCCACATTCCTCATGCGCATCAGATCAGTCATGAAACTTGCACATTCAGCCATGCCAGAAAAAATTGCCGGTAAGAAGGCAACCAACATCAGCCTTGCCATGGACGTGTATCTGGATGCCAAAAATTTTGGCATCAATATTTCTCAGCTTTGCGAACAAGCACTGCGCGAAGAAATACAGAGGCGTAAAGAGCAGCAGTGGAACGAGCAACATGCCAGCTTCATTGCCGCCTATAACGGTCTGGTCGAGACCGAAGGCGTGGCATTACAGGAATGGCGTGCCTTCTGATGGCACGGTTCGATATCTACGAGAATCCGGGCAGGAACAAGGCAAACATTCCGTATCTGGTCGAGGTGCAGAGTAACGTGATCAGCGGGCTGGCGACGAGGATCGTCATACCGCTGCGTCATCTGGCCGGCTTTTCGAAATTGACTCTCCCACCGGACCTGTTTCCGCTCATCGTCATCGACGGCCAGGATTATTTCCTCGATACGCCACAGCTGGGTGCAATACCGTCGAATGAGCTCAARGTCAGAATCGGGTCCGCCCAGGACTACCGGTTCGAGATCCAGGCCGCGCTGGACAGGGTGTTTGGCTCGTACTGACTGTCTGCCACACGCATGCCGTTCAGCGACGGCCGCGGAACCCGGTCCTGGCGGGCGCGCCGCGTTTTTCGATATGGCGGAACGTGATGCGGCCCTTGGAGAGATCGTAGGGCGACAATTCCAGGCTGACCTGGTCGCCGGCGAGGATGCGGATATGATTCTTGCGCATTTTGCCGGACGTGTAAGCGATCAGCTTGTGGCCGTTGTCGCAATCGACACGGAAGCGCGAATCAGGCAAGACTTCCGCGACGACGCCATTCATTTCAATCAATTCTTCTTTTGCCATCTGGAACTCCGGTAAGTGGGCAGGMAAAGGATTTGCCCGCGAAAGTCGGCCAGGATCCGGGCATCGGAACGGCCGCTGGAAAAACGGTAAAGATCGCCGCGCATCCGCTCGTGCGCGTGTGGGGACGGGGGAGTACAGTCCGGGATTCGAAAAAAAAGCCCGCTGCTGCGGGCTTCGTTTCAATGTGACGCCAAAGTTCCAATCGTCGCACCAGCCCTTGCTATCCGCAAGGTGCCGGGCCATGGGCGCCCACGCTATCTGCATGGTGCTTCCATCGTGTGAACCGATCGTCATTGTGGAATGACATCTCCAGCCGGCCTGTTCGCAGGCGGCCATCGCACGTGGCGCCACGTTCCGGGTGGAGAACGGCAGGATCAGAAACCTTGCCGACCAACAGAGTATAGCACGGTATGGCGTTACCCTGCCGGGCCTGTGCGGCGACATGCTCAGTAGCGTCCAGAATATTGGCTTGTTGACATGATCATTAATCATCCGCAGACTTGTGCGCATGCTCTTGCAGTAACGCCCTGAATTCGACAGGCGCATCCGATCGGAGAGATGTCATGAAATACGCTCATGGCGGCAACGTCGTGCTCGGCAAAGTGAGGTGGTCACCCGTCAAGTCCCTGTGGTGGACGGGCATGGTATGCATCAGCCTCATTGGCGGATGGGTAACGTTCAGCTGGACAGCACTTGCCCTGTTTCTGCTGGCAACCGCCTCGGTATTATTGTTCGGCCATTCCCTCGGCAGCCACCGCAAACTCATCCACGACAGCTTCGGCTGCCCCAAATGGCTGGAATACGCGTTGGTCTATGCGGGCGTGCAAGTCGGCCTGGCGGGACCGCTGGGCCTGCTCGCCCAGCACAACCTGCGCGATTACGCCCAACGCCAGCCCGATTGCCACGATTTCCTCCGGCACGGCAAGTCGTTCTGGCAAGACGGCTGGTGGCAACTGCATTGCGATCTCGCGCTCGATGATCCCCCTATCCTGCCGATGCCACGATCCATCTCCCAGGATGCGTTCTACCGCTTCCTCGAGCGGACCTGGATGCTGCAGCAGATTCCGCCGGCACTGGCGTTGTATGCACTCGGCGGCTGGGCTTTCGTCATCTGGGGCGGTTGCGCGCGCATCGCGGCGGGCGTGACGGGCCACTGGCTGATCGGTTATTTTGCCCACAACCACGGTGGCATGCACCAGGTCGTCGACGGCGCCGCCGTCGTCCAGGGGCATAACGTCAGATTCGCATCGCTGCTGACCATGGGCGAATCGTGGCACAACAATCACCATGCCTGGCCGGGCTCGGCAAAGCTGGGGCTGTATCCCGGCGAGTGGGACCCAGGCTGGTGGGTGCTGGTATTGCTCGAACGGGCTGGATGGGTATGGCGCCTCAGGTTGCCCGCCGACTGCCCACTCCGGCCGGAACTGCGCAGCCACGACGGCAGACGGCCAATTGTCCCGACCGGCCCGCGCACATCGATGGTCACGACGCTGCGGTCCGTCGTGGCGACGAGCGCACGACTGCTGGCGCGGCGGAGGTACGCCGTGCTGCGGGGACCGTGCATCGCGTTGTCGGAACAATGGTTGCGGCGCCTGGCCAGTGCACCTGTCAGTGTCGTGCGCACGCAGGACCAGGCGCGGTTGGTCCTGCACTACGGTGAAGACAGCGTGCGCGGCTTGCCCGCCCTGCTGATCGCCATCGGCTCGCGCAACGTCTGGACGGCTATCGGCGCGATCGTACTGCTCCCCCTGGCCACGATGTGCGAATTGGTACGTGGCCAGTTCCAGGCATGAGAATCCGGCTTTTGTATGGATAGGAAGAAGTTCCGATGAGCGACTACGACGTCGACGAAGAGTGGGCCCGGGAGATTGCGGAAGAGGAAGCCGATCGGCAGCGGAAGGCTGAACCTGCTCCCTCGATAAGCAAGGATGAATTTCTCGCCTGGCGCTCGCCGCACCAAGTCAGTACGCAATCCGTCAAACTTGATAACCCGCTTTGGCATTGGCTGGTACGCACCCGTTGGAGCGCCTATAGCGCCAATGAAATCTTTGCGGGGCCGTCGTCCTGCTACGCGGGACCCATGTGGTGCTTTGACCGATTCGGCAAGAGCGAAACCCCGTTACCGGACGGGCGGGTCGTACACATCGGCGGCGAGCACGAAGACGCCTACGATCCGGACTTCTTCATCTATAACGATGTGATCGTGACCGCCCCCGACGGAGGCATTGCCATCTACGGCTACCCGGCCGACGTCTTTCCGCCTACGGACTTCCATAGCGCGACGCTTGCGGGCGGGTCCATTTTCATCATCGGTTGCCTGGGCAATCCCCTTCAGCGCGTACTCCACACGACGCCTGTCTACAAGCTCGCGCTCGATTCGATGTCGATCAGCCAGGTAGAAACGAGCGGCGAGTCACCAGGCTGGATTCACAATCACTGCACCAGGCTATCCGACAATGGTCAGTGCATTATCGTCAGCGCTGGCGAGCGGTGGCTTGGCGATGACCGGCCCATGATCGAAAGCACCGACTCATGGTCGTTGAGCACACTCACCGGAGAATGGCAACGCCTGACCCGACGACGTTGGCAACATTGGACGATCAGGCGGATCGATCGCAAACCCAGCCGGTTATGGGACGTGCGTCAACTTCTGTGGCACAGGAATCATCCCCATTTAGGACTAGAGAGCTATTGGAGGTATGACGATGAACCGGACTTTTCGGCCCTCGCAATGCTATACCGCCTGGACGAGACGGTCCCCGTGCCTGGTGAAGGACCGGACTACAACGTCTTTTCCACCATTGTCGACGGACTGACCGTTCGCTTCAGGGAGGCTCGCGGCTGGGTCGAAGTGATCGTTGAAGGCCGCTTGTCCGAAGAGCGTTTGAGACAGTTGCAACACCACGCGCTTGTGCTCATCGAACGGCTTGAGGCAAGCGCGTGCGAGCTCGAAGAAATGAGGGATGACTGATTACTGTATTTACTCAAGAGAAGACTATGCGACTGCTACTGCCCCTCCTGCTCGCTGCCGTTTCCCAAGGCGCCAGCGCAAACCCGTCCAACGTTACCCTGCACTCGGTGTTTACCGGGCCCGACAACTGCCTCGATATCGTCAACGCGGGCAACCATGATCAGTTGCGCGTGACCCGCTGCGGTCCCTACTCGGGCCAGATGTGGGAGATTGTGCCGGACGCCGCGAACGGCTTCGTGCGCCTGCGGACGCTCTTTACCGGCGCGGCCATGTGCCTGGACGTGGTCAACGGCGACAACATGAACCAGGTGCACATGGCGCCCTGCGCCAACGTGACGGGCCAGCAGTGGCACATGGATCGGACAGACCCCGGCCTGGGCGGGCGTTTGTGGAACCAGCTCACGGGCCAGGGCAATTGCCTGGACATCGTCGACGATCGCAGCGGACGCGTACAGCTTATGTCATGCGGCAATTATTCGAGCCAGTACTGGATCAAGCGTGATGGTCCGCGTGGTTGAGCGCAGCGCCGGGACATGGTTCAACGTACCGGTTTAATCACCCAACAGACGCTTCCAGCTTGCCAGCTTTTGCTCGAACGTCATCGCCATATGCGCCGGCGACGACGACGGCAGCACCACGGTCCGATACCCCTGCGCCGCGAACTGCGGCGCGAATTTTCCGGATGTCTGGCCATTGAATCCCACCGTCTTCAGCTCGGGACACAACCGGTGCAACCGCTCGAAATCATTCGCGGCCGGCTTGCGGATCGCCGAATCGAGACTGCCTTCCCGTTCGCACGCGGCCAGCACGTCCCACAGCCCGAAGCGGTGCGCGAGGAGGCGCGGCAGGCGGTCGGCATACGGCAGCGAATAGAAGTCTTCGCCGATCAGGGCGCCCACGAGCTTCCAGAACTGGTTGCGCGGATGGGCGTAGTACTGCTGGGCCGCGAGCGATACGGCACCCGGGAAGCTGCCCAGGATGAGGATGCGCGTATTCGGGGCGATGACGGGGGCGAGGCCGGTGAGTTGGGAAGAATCGGATGATGTCGGCATGCGGCGATTCTAGCCCGCGCGCGAAAAAAGCGGCGATACGCTCGCACGTATCGCCGCAAAGGGCATTACCGGAATCACAGTAGTGCCAGGGACAGTCTTTCCGTGTCAGTTGCGCGCCTGGGCCGTATCGTCCAGCTTCGCCACGGCGGGCGCCGCATCCCAGCCGCCACCCAGCGCGCGGATCAGTGCCACGGTGGTGATCGCCCGGTCGCCACGCAACTGCACGGCGTTGCGCTCGACGTTCGCCAGGTTGCGCTGCGCGTCCAGCAGTTCCAGGTAGCTGCCGCGGCCGGCGTCGTACAGCTTGCGCGCCAGGTCGGCCGAGCGGCGGGCGGAGATCACCGCCGCCTCGATCTCGGCGCTCTGCCCCGCCAGGATGCGCAGGCCGGCCAGATTGTCCTCGACTTCGGCGAACGCGGTCAGGACGCTCTGGCGGTAGGAGCCGACGGCTTCTTCCAGCGCGGCCTCGCTGCGTACGACGTTGTTGCGGTTGCGGCCGCCGTCGATCAGCGGCATCGACAGCGCGGCGCCCAGCAGCCACGAACGGCTGCTCCATTTGAAGACTTCGGCGAAGCTGGTGCCGACGCCGCCCGCACCCGCCGCCAGATTCAGCGCCGGGAACATCGCCGAGCGCGCGACGCCGATGCGGGCGTTGGCCGCTTCCATCGAGCGCTGGGCGCTGGCGATGTCGGGACGGCGCTCCAGCAAGGTCGACGGCAGGCCGGCCGGGATCAGCGGCAGCGCGGCGGCGTCACTCAGCGGACGCGAAGGCGCGGCGAAGTTCGACGCCGGCTTGCCCAGCAGGACAGCCAGTGCATGTTCCGTCGTGGCGCGCTGGCGCTGCAGGCCGATGGCCTCCGAACGCGCCGTCGCCAGTTCCGTCTTCGCCCGCGACAAATCGAATTCGCCGATGTCGCCCGCGTCGAAGCGGCGGTTCGTCACGCGCACGCTCTCCTCGCGCAGCTGCACGGTGTGCCCGACCGTTGCGATCTCGGCGTCCAGCGCGCGCAGGCGGAAGTAGGTCTGCGCCACGTCGGCCTGCAGCGACAGTAGCACGGAGCGGTACGTCGCTTCCACCGCGCCGGCATCGCCGCGCGCCGCAGCCACGTTCGACGACACTCGCCCGAACAGATCGACCTCGTAGCTGGCCGACAGGCGCGCCGAGTACGTGTTCGCCGGCGCGACCGGCGTCCCCCGCGGCAGCGCTGCTTCCAGCGGCGACGGGCGGGCGCGCTGGGCGCCGACATCGACGCCGACCTGCGGAATGCGGTCGGCTTCCGCGATGCCCGCGATGGCACGGGCCTGCTTCACGCGGGCGGCGGCCACCGTCAGGCTCTGGTTGTTCGCCGTCGCATCCGCGATCAGGGCATTCAGCGCTTCGTCGTGGAACGCGCGCCACCATTCGCCGCGCGGCTGGGCTTCGGCCGCGCGGCCGACCGTCCACGTCGTGCCGTCGGCGGCGCTGCGCACGTCATTGATGGCGGCGGCCGGCGCGCTCTGGGACTCTTTGAWAGCGGCCGGCGTGGCGACCGCCGGCTGCTTGAATTCCGGGGCGGCGCAGGCCGTGAGCAGCAGCGCTGCCATCAACGGCGCCACACCCCTTGCAATCATCGTTTTCATCAGATTTGCTCCGAGAAACCCCGTCCTTCAGGGCGGGGAGTGAAAGGAGCCGACTGCGCAGCAGTCGTTGCCTTTCGACTGAAAAAATAAATTGAACGATCTTGTGTAATCACGATCAAACTTTCAAGTGCTGTCACTATGCCGTTAGGCGGGGTGGCACGATCAAGGTCAAAACATCGTTTGTTCCGGTTCCGGGTCGCTGCTTTTTTGCGAGGCTGAAAGGTATCCCCTGAACTGAATAAGGGACGTGGCATTAGCCTCGTCCCCCTCTCGGACATGAGAGGCCAGTAGTGGGAATCCCCTTCCTTCAGGGAGTGGGAGGATGTCAAATCAGTTACCTTTCAGTGCCGGCGCGTGGTCGCCGCCGACGGCATTCGGTGCCGTGCCGTGGGCGGAGGCATGCTTCGGCTTCTCGAAACGCTTGGCCAGCGTGCGCAGCAGGACGTAGAACACCGGCGTCAGGAACAGGCCGAAGAACGTCACGCCCAGCATGCCGGCGAACACGGCGACACCCATCGCGTGGCGCATCTCGGCGCCGGCGCCGTGCGACAGCACCAGCGGCACCACGCCCATGATGAACGC
>NZ_JBFUDR010000094.1:0-20595 GCF_056404615.1 Massilia sp. P2_C2
GCGGCGCCTGTTCGACCTCGCGCGGCAGCATGCCCGCCGACCACGCGGTGGAAGGCGGGGCCAGCACGGAAAAGAACGTGCGTCCCGTACCGCCTTGCAGCCATGCCGTCATCGTGCGCTGCTGTCCGGACAGTTGCAGGTCGAAGCGCGCCCGCAGCGGGGCGCGGCTGGCGAGGGCCTGGCGGTCGCGCCAGTAGTCGTAGCCGATCAGGTCGCCGTCGGCAAAGCCGAGGCGGTCCGACGGCGTCGTCGCCAGCGGCTGGCCGCTGGCGTCCAGGAAGCGCAGCGACTGTCCCAGATTGTGGTAGATGTAGTCGTGGTAGCGGTCGTTGCCGTCGCGCCGGCGCGAGCGGAAGATGTCGACGAAGTAGCCGCTCGCGCCGTCCAGGCGGACGATGCCCAGCACGCGCTGCTGGTCGGCGTCCGTTTCCGGTTCGTGGAATGCCATGGCGCCGAACGTGGCCCACGGGAACGCGGCGCCGGCCGGGCTGCCCGGGGCCGGATACGCGGCCAGCAGCGTGAACGGGTGGTTGCTCTTCATCGCGGGATAGGCCGACACCCCGTCCACCACCACGGTGTTATGCGCGGGGAACTGCGAATAGTATTCCAGGTGGTCGTTCTGCAAATAGCCCGATCCGCGTCCCGATTCCGGCGCCAGGCTGAGGCCCTGCGCATACAGCTCCATCGCGATGCCGTTCGCGTGCGCGTGGTTGCCGCTGGAGCCCGCGACGGAGATCGCCAGCGCATCCGCATCCGCGCCTGGCCCGGCGCCAGCCCCCGCGTAGCCGCTGCGCTGGATCAGCCAGCTCGCGTTGGGCGCGTAGAACGTCGGCGTCTGGAAGTCGGTGACGTTCGCCGCGGCCGGTGGCGGCGCCGCCGCCGGGGCCTGCAATGCGTCCAGCAACGCGTGCACGGAGTCGGCGTTGGCGGCGTCGTTCGCGCCGCGCAGCGTCGCCAGCAGGGTTGCGTAGGCCGCCGCGTCGGCCGTCCGTCCGTGCCGCCGCGCGTGCGCCAGCAGGCGCGCGATCATCGCCGTGCGCGGGGCTTCGTAGCGCGTGTCCCCGAAGCCGACCGTGCGCCCGTTCGGCAGCAGGTACTGGGGCAGGGCGCGTGCCGCACGCGGCAGCGCAGGCAGGTCGGGCAGCACGTCGATGCCGAAGACTTCATCCAGCAACTCGACGCATTCCATGAAGTCGCCGGCCACGTTCATGGCATACCCCGGCGATTCGTACCAGATGCCGGTCGATGGATCGTAGCCGTGCTCGAGCAGCCGGCGCAGCGGCCACTGGCGCGGCACGCCCTCTGCGAGCACCGTGCGCACGTACCAGCCGCTGCCGTGCCCGTCTTCGTAGCTGTCGTCCGGCCCGAGGATGGCGGCGATGTGCAGCACGAAGCGGGCTTCGATCAGGTTCCAGTTATTCCACGGCACGCCGTTCCTGACGATCAGGTCGGCCCAGTTGCGGAAGGCGCGGTCGAGCAGCGCCCGGTCCGCACCCGCATGGCCGGCGACGTAGCCGTGCAGGAAATCGTAGGCTTCCGTCAGCGGGACGACGATATCCTCGTGGATCACCTCGAAGGATTGCAGGCCGAGCAGCGTCTGATCGTGGCCGTGGTTCAGGTCGACGGGCTCCTCGCGCCAGGCGATGCCCGCCATGTAGGTCGAGAAGATGTCGTAGGCGAAGCGCGCATAGGTCTCGTCACCGGTGGCCCAGTACAGAAACGCGGCGTCGCGCGCGAGGTTCGCGATGCGCAGGTTGATCGCTTCGACGATACGCCCGCTCTTGGCCTGGCTCACCCATTCCCACGGCTGGCCGGGCGCGTCGCGGTTCTGCAGCCACAGCAGGTCGCGCTCGCCCATGTACGGCTTGACGTCTTCCAGTTGCGGCGTGAAGTAGGACGAGGCCGCGTCGCGCGTGCCGGTGAAGCGCACCGTCGGAACGGGCGCGTGGCCTTCCGCATGGTCGTAGACGCCGTTTTTCACGAAGACCCGTGTGCTGTGCGCCTGCCAGTACATCTGCAGGCGCGAGACGATCCACGCCGGGTCGGTGCGATGCCGTTCGACGTAGGGACGCACGCGTGCTTTGACCTCGTCGTAGCGGCGGGCAGCTTCGGCGTCGCGCGCGAGCAATGCCTCCAGGTCTGCGCGGCCGCTGGCCGCATCGGCCAGCAGGCGGGGATGGCCGGTGCGGGGCTGCGGTGCGTGCACGGCCGCCGGGGCGGCCGCGCACGTTCCGACGGCGAGCAACGCCACGCAGGCGTAGTGTCGGAACGTCGGCATCAGAAGTCGTAACGCGCCGTCAGCCAGTACGAACGCGGCGAGTTCAACGCCACCCAGCCGCCGGCGTTCGGCAACTGCTGGTAGATATCGTTCTTCGTCACGCCGCTCACCGTCGGCAGCATCGTGTCGAAGCCGCTGATGTACTTGTTGTTCAGGGCATTGCGCACGTCGAGCGAGATGCGCACGTTCCTGAAGCCCGCATACAGCACCGACAGGTCGACGTTGCGCTGTTCCGGCAGGTAGATGTTGTTGACCGGGTTGTTGTCCAGCTTGCGGCGCGACATGTAGCGGTGGCGTACGTTGAACTGGAAGTCGTTCCACTCGTACGTGAACGTGTTCGACAACACCCATTTCGGCGTGCGCGCCATGATGCCGGCCACCGTCGTCAGCACGTCGTCCTGCGGCCCCGGGCTGCCGGCCGAGAAGCTGCCCACCGCCAGCGCGCGCGCCTGCGAGAACAGGCCGGAGCTGGTCCAGCTGAACTTCGGCGTCACGCGCCATTTCAGCCAGCCCTCGGCGCCCTTGGTGAGATAGTGGTCGAGGTATTCGACGACATAGGTCGACCCGTCCACGTTCGGCGGCGTCTGCTGCTGCCACAACAGCAGCTCGGTGCGGAACAGCGTCAGCTGGCCGCTGATCGATCCCCGGCCGAACACCCACGCGAGTTCGTCCTGCTTCAGGTCGGCCTGCGGGTACAGCGGCTTGTTGTCGGCGTTGAACTGGTTCGCGTAGCGGGACACGATGCCGCTGATATTGTTGCCGGCCATGCTGTGGCGGTAGTAGACCTTGTCGCTTGGGGTCACGTTGTAGCCGACGGACGCCGTCCAGTTCTTCAGGAACACGCGCTTGGTTGCATCGACCGGCGTGCCGCGCACGTAGTTCTGGTTGTCGTACCACGTGTAGGGATTACCGTCCAGGCCACCGTAGCCCAGCGACGTCGCGTTCGTGGCCTGCGGCGTCGTCACGTACGGGATGGTATGCGTCTTCGCGAGCGTCAGCGTGCCCTTGTAGCTGCCGTTCAGGTCCCACTTGCCGGGCGACCAGGAGGCGCCCAGCAGCGGCGAGATGTCGCGCTCGCGGTCGCGGTAGCGGAACGGATTGGCGCCGTCCACGTAGCCGCCGCCCACGCGGCCCCAGCCGCCCGGATCCGTCAGCTGGTAGGTGCCTTGGGCCGTCACGTAGCGCACGCCCAGGTTAGCGACCTGGCCATCGGCGAAGGCCGACAGGCCTCGGCCGTTGTAGTACGTGTCCCAGCCCTGGTCGGCCTGAACGGCGAACATGCCCGCCTGCACGCGGTAGTTGTCGCCCGCATACGTGGTCATGAAGTCGAGCATGATGTCCTTCGACGTGCGCGTGCCCAGGTTGGTGTTTGTCGTGTAGACGACGTCCTGGTTGGACACGTAGGACGCCGACGGCACCATGATGCCGTTCACGAGGCCGCCGCCGAGGTCGAAGTTCGCGTTCGGCAGGTTCGTCGAGAGCACGCATTGCGCCGGGCTCGCGATCGAGCCGGCGGGGCAGGCCGCGCCCGTGCGGTAATTGGTGCCGTTCGATTTGCCGACGTTGTTGGCGACGCGGGCCCGCACCGCGCCGGTATTCATGTCATAGATCTCGTAGACGCCGGGCAAGCGGTTCAGGTTGGCCGCCACGTTCGTGCCCGGGGCCGAGGCCTGGTTGACGACGAAGGCATCCTGGAACGTGCTCGTGTTCCACAACGAGGAGGGGCCCGCGCCATAGAACGCCTGCTGGAGGTAAGCCTGGCTGTTCTGCACCTTGACGGCCGAGTTGAAGCTCCAGCGGCCGCCCGTGTCGTGTTCCCATTTCAACCAGAGGGCGTCCTGCTTGTAGTTCGCACCCTTTTCCGGATCCTGGTAGCGCGTGCTGCCCGGGCCGTCGACGACATCCGTCGGCACGGTGTGCTGGCCGCCCCGGAAGAACATGTTCGGCGAGCTGCTGAAGCCGGGCGCCATGACGGGATCCTGGACGCCGTGGACGGGCAGCGTGAACTGGCCGTTCCACGAGTTCGTGTCGTCCAGGTGCTTGGCCGTCAGGCTGACGGTGCCACCTCCGCCGGACGCCGTGTTGTAGGTCTTTTGCACGCGCAGCTTGATCTGGCCGCCCAGGTTGAGCGGATGGCCGGGGTCGACCTTGCCCGTCGACGTCCGGTAGAAACCGGAGGCCTCGGCGCGCAGGTCGCCGGCCTGGTTCTTCCAGCCGTACAGCGCGTCGACCTCTTTCCACGACAGGTGCGGATTCTCGCCCTCGAAGCCGAGGCGGGTCTGTACCGAGGCGCCGGGGCGGATCGGCCCGGGCATGAAGTTGAAGACGCCACCCGCGGACGAGGCGACGGACGTGCCGGTGGAGCCCCCGCGGATCGATTCCACGCGCGAGACGCCCAGGTCGGCGCGGAAGAAGTCGCTGTCCTGGAAGTTGCTGTACTTGACGGCGACGACGGGCAGGCCGTCTTCCAGGATCGACGTCCAGAAGTTGCCGCTGGTCGGGCTGCCCGTGCCGACGCTCATGCCGCGCGTGAAGGATTCGTTGCGAGCGACGCCCTCGTTGCTTTCGACCACCACGCCGGGCATGTCGCGCAGGTAGTCGTCTGCGCTCATCGGCGTGAACTTGCCCAGGTCCTTCGCGTCCAGGACGGAATACGACACGTTGGCGCGCTTCGCTTCGGTCGCGCCGACCGTGCCCGTGACGATCACGGTCTGGGTCGGACTCGCATCGGCCGGCGCATCCTTCGCGGCGGGACGGGCTTCCTGGGCCAGGGCCAGGCTGGCGCTCAGGAGGCCTGCGCCGGCCAGCGCGGCAACGGCGACGGTGGGTCGGGGCGTGGCAATCCGCCTGGCTTGACTGGATGTCTTCCTCATGTTTTTCCTCTTTTTTTATGGGATGGGTTATCGCTTAAGTTATCGATAACTTTGCGCAGTCTATGTCAAATTTACTTAGTCAACAATAATTTTTGGTATCGATAACTTTGGTGTTGTTTTTGCGCTAGAACCCGTGGGAATCGATGAGGGAAGGATGGATGACGATGTCGTGGGGTGGGGCATGCCGGCCAGGGGCAGGGCGGCACTCGCTCAGGCTGCAACGTTCRCGGCAGCCGCGGGACGTGTTCTCGCGCAGGTTTGAGAGCAACCCTGCGCGAGCCGGGGCAAGGCCTAGCGCGACTCCCGGTGCTCCGCCGCCTCGGCATCGTCCGCCGCCTGGCGCGAACCGCGCGCCACCGGCAGGTGCCAGTCGAGCTTGATGGCCGCCAGGCGCAGTCCGAAGCACAGCGCGGCGCCGGCGCAGGCGCTGACGGGGCCGGGCAGGCCGAGCGCGTCGCCCATCACCAGTACGGCCGCGCCGGCCAGCGCTGCCACCGCATAGATGTCCGAGCGCAGCACGGCCGGGATCTCGGACAGCAGCACGTCCCGCGCGACCCCGCCGCCGACGCCCGTCAGCATGCCCAGCAGCGCGGCCATGACGGGCGACAGGCCGAACACGAGCGCCTTCTGCGCGCCCGCCACGCTGAACAGCGCGAGACCCGCGGCATCGAACACCAGCACCGGGCTGCGCAGGTGCTTGATGCGTGGGTACCAGAAAAAGATCAGCACACCCGCCAGCAGCGACGCCGCCAGGTAGCGCCAGTCGCGCAGGGCGGCCGGTGGCGTGGCACCGATGAGCACGTCGCGCGCGATGCCGCCCGAGTTGGCGGCGACGAATGACAATACAAGCACGCCGAACAGGTCGAGCCGGCGGCGCACGCCGGCCACGGCGCCGCTGAGCGCGAACACGAACGTGCCGAGCAGGTCGAGCGTCAGCAGCAGGGTCTTGATGGCGGCGCTGACGTCGAGTGAAACGGGAGCGAACACGGGCCCTCGGCGGATGTGGAAAGTCTGCCATTATGCCGCGCCTGCCACTGAAAGGTAAATGAAGGGTTGCGTCGATATAGTTGGCTCCATTCACCGGGCTGATCATCCGTATTAACGGACGCCATATCTGGCGCACAGCCTGAAGCACGAGGAGACATCATGAATACGACGACAACGGCTTATACCCCGTCACGTGGCGACGACACGTCCGTCCCCGCTTCCTGGCGGGCCGCCTGCCGGCGCATCGCTGCCACCCGCATCGGCATCGTGCCGCTGCCGGTCTACGTGCTGCTGCTGGCGCTGATCGCCGGCTTCGTCGCCACGGGCAAGGTGCCGAACGATATCTGCGTATCGATCGCGATCCTGACCGTCGGCGGATTTTCCTGCGCCGAAATCGGCAAGCGCCTGCCGTTCTTCCGCAGCATCGGCGCCGCCGCGATTTTCGCGACCTTCATTCCTTCGTATCTCGCGTTCAGCAAGCTGTTGCCGGCACCCGTGCTGAAGAACGTCGTCGACTTCACGAAATCGACCAACTTCCTGTACCTGTTCATCTCGTCGATCATCGTCGGCAGCATCCTCAGCATGGACAGGAACGTGCTGATCAAGGGCTTCCTGAAGATCTTCGTGCCGCTCGCGATCGGTTCCGTCGTGGCGGCCGCCGTCGGTACGGCCGTGGGCACCCTGCTGGGTCTCGGTCCGTACCACACCTTCTTCTACCTCGTCGCGCCGATCATGGCGGGCGGCGTCGGCGAAGGGGCGATTCCGCTGTCGATCGGCTATGCGGGCATCCTGGGCCAGGAGCAGGGCCATCTGTTCGCCGAAGTGCTGCCGCCCGTGATGCTGGGCAGCCTGACCGCGATCCTGCTGTCCGGCATGCTGAATGCGCTCGGCAAGAAGCGTCCGCACCTGACCGGCCAGGGCCGTCTGCAGCCGGGCGAGGAGGGTGACGTCGCGCCGCAGCAGGAAACGATGCCGGGCCAGTTCGACATCGCCAACATCGCGGCGGCCGGCATCACCTCGATCACGCTGTACATGGTCGGCATGATGTGCTTCCGCCTGTTCGACTTCCCGGCGCCGGTCGCCATGCTGTTCGTCGCCGTGATGTTCAAGCTGTCGCGCCTCGTGTCGCCGCAGCTGCAGCAGAGCTCGTACATCGTCTACAAATTCTTTTCGACGGCCGTCACGTATCCGCTGCTGTTCGCGATCGGCGCCTCGATGACGCCGTGGGACAAGCTCGTCTCGGCATTCAACGTGGTCAACCTCACCGTCATCGTCGCGACGGTCGCCAGCCTGATCGCGACCGGCTTCTTCGTCGGCCGCCGCATGAACATGTACCCGATCGAGGCGGCCATCATCAACGCCTGCCATAGCGGCCAGGGCGGCACGGGCGACGTGGCGATCCTGACGGCGGCCGAGCGCATGCAGCTGATGCCGTTCGCGCAAATTGCCACGCGCATCGGCGGCGCGATCACGGTCACGCTGACCTTGTTGCTRATGTCGCAATTGCACTGAGTACCTATCTCAGGGTGGGCATTTGGGGCCGGGGGGATTGATGCCGCGGGCATCAATCCAATGAAACGTGCCCACGCGTTGCGTATGCGGATTGCGAACGTCCGCGTGGGCGGAGGCCGCCCACCCTACAGTTCTTGGGCATCGACGAGTGCCGGCGAGTATGATGAAGTTCATGAAGAAAGCATCCAGCATCCTGCTGTTGTCGCTCGCGTTGTCGGCCGGCGCCCCGACGCTGGCTGCCCAACCGGCCGACGCCGAGTGCGTCGTCCCCTCGAAGCCGGGCGGCGCGATGGACATCACCTGCAAGCTGGCCCAGAAAGCGTTGCAGGCCAATCCCGGCGCGCCGAAGCTGAAGCTGAGCTACCTGCCGGGCGGCATCGGTGCGGTGGCGTGGCACACGGTCGTGTCGCAGCGTCGCAACGAGCCGGACACCCTCGTCGCGTTTTCCGGCGGTTCGCTGTTGAACCTGGCACAGGGCAAGTTTGGCAAGGCCAGTCCCGACGACGTGCGCTGGGTCGCCGGGCTCGGCATCGACTACGGCGTRATCGCCGTGCCGGCGAACTCGCCCTGGCACACGCTGCGCGACCTGATGGAGGCGCTGCGCCGCGATCCGGAAAAGATCGTGATCGGCATGTCCGGCACGATCGGCAGCCAGGACTGGCTCAAGATGGCGCTGCTGGCGCGCCAGGCCGGCATCGATCCGCGCCAGCTGCGCTTCGTCGCGCTCGAAGGCGGCGGCGAGGAATTCGTCGCGCTGCAGGCCGGCTACGTGCAGGTGGTGTCGAGCGACGTGTCGGAGACGGGCCTGTACACGGGCGGCGGCAAGGTGCGCGTGCTGGCCGTGCTGGCCGCGCAGCGCCTGCCGGGCGCCTTTGCCGCCGTGCCGACGGCGCGCGAGCAGGGCTACGACCTCGTCTGGCCGCTGATCCGCGGCATCTGGATGGGGCCGGACGTGCCGGAGGCGGATTACCGCCGCTGGGTCCAGGCGTTCGAACGGATGGAATCGGCGCCGGACTTCGCGCGCATGCGCGAGCAGGCCGGGCTGTATCCGCTGGCGCTCACGGGCGATGCGCTGACGCGCTATGTCAGGCAGGCGGTCGCCGACTACAAGCGGCAGGCGCGCCAGTTCAATCTCGTGCGCGAGCACTAGCATCCGGCGTCGGTGCTGCAGCCCCGGAGGCCTCCGGCGGGTCGGCCGCCTGCCTGTGCCGCACGCGCTGCGCGGCCACGACGCCCACGCCCAGCAGCGCCAGGCTGAGCATCGTGCCGAACGAAGGCGTCGCGAGCCAGCGCAGCGACTGGTTCGGTTGTTCCATGGGGTTTTCCTGCGGCGGATCCGAGTGCGTGCGGTGCGCCGGCGCAGGCGCCACCGGCTCGCCCGCGCACAACGGCACCAGCGCGCGCACGAACGCGGCCATGTCCTGCACGCCCCGGCCCGACAGCACATGACCGTCGCGCGCCACTTCCTCATTGATCCATGTTGCGCCCGCATTCACGAGGTCGTCGCGCACGCCGGGCCATGACGCCAGCGTGCGCCGCGCCGCGAGCCCGGCCGACACGAGCACCAGCGGCGCCTGCGACAGCAGGGCGATCGGCTTGACGGCCGCGTCGAATTCGCGGACGAAGGCGCGCGCCGGAGCGGACTGGCGCAGGATGTCGGGGCTGATGTAGCCGCCGGGAATGAACAAGACGTCATAGTCGGCCGCGCGGGCATCGGTCAGTGTCTTGTCGACCCGGACCAGTTCGCCGGGCTGGTGCATGTGCATGCCGCGTATCCGCCCGCGCCGCAGGGAGACGAGCGTCACGCCGGCGCCCGCGTCGCAGAGTGCGGCCACCGGCGTCTTGAGTTCCGCCTGTTCGAAACCGTCAGCGGCAAGCACGGCGATTTTCTTTCCGGTGAGTAGCTTGGAGGTGTTCATGAGCGAGTTCCGCTGCAGGATCATCCCTCACAGAGCGCATTTGACCCAGTTTAGTTCCATTCGTTTGTGTGCAGCGATCACTTGCCGGATGCGTTCGCGCGGCCGCGTCGCAGGCGCCACAACCGGCGGATGACCCAGGCCACGACCGCAATCATGACCAACCACGGCAGCAGGTACGCCACGCCTGCGATGGCAATCGATATCCCTTGTGCCAGGTTGCCGCCGAAATCTGCCAATGCCCGCCTGATCGGCGCCCAGAACGGCCGGTGCCGGTCGGAACGGATGGACACGTTGAGGATGTCGTTGTCGACGCGCCGCGCGAGGACTGCCCGCTTGCCATCTTCGGCTTCGAGGCGGGACTGGACGTCGGCAAGCTCGCGATTCACCTTGATCAGCGCGTCGACATGGTTGCCGGCGGCATCCACCGAAAACTCACGGATTGTGGCCGCGGACGCGCCCGGCCAGCGCCTCGCGCGCTGCGCGCACCCCGTGTTGAAGCGGCGTATGTGAAATGGCTAGGCCTTTTATGAAATCCGCCAGAGGCCTTAACAATTTATTACAAACATGAACAATCTGTAATGTGCGCCAATCTTCCTCGTATATGTTGCTGGGATTCTTGCGTTCCGGCCGGTCGGGTTTCCGCCGCCGCACCAGGAATCGGCGCCCGTGCCGACCCGGAATACGGGCGTTGCCTTGGTCTAGATTCAAAACAATCTTACGGAGGCATTTACATGAAGTTGATCAATACATTGCTTCAAAAGGCGGCGCCATTCGCGGCCGCAGCGGCCGGCGTGATCGCCATGGCCGCGCAACAGCCCGCGCTGGCTTACACCTGGGGCAACGTCGCCATGGGCGGCGGAGGCTTTGTTTCGGCCATCATCCCCAGCAAGACAGAATCGGGTGTCGTGTATGCGCGCACGGACGTTGGCGGGGCATACCGCTGGGATAACGCGAATGGCCGCTGGGTGCCCCTGCTGGACTGGGTGGCGGAAGATCAGATCGGCTTTCTCGGCGTCGACTCGCTCGCGGTGGACCCGAAGAACGCCGCGAATGTCTACATGATGGTCGGGATCAGCTACTTCAACGGTGGCAAGACGGCGATCCTGCGCTCGACCAATTACGGCAACAGCTTTACTTACACGGAGGTGACCAGCCAGTTCAAGGCGAACGGCAACGGCATGGGTCGCCAGAACGGCGAGCGGCTCGTGGTCGACCCGGGGTCGAGCAACGTCCTGTACGTCGGCAGCCGCGACAGCGGGCTGTTCAAGAGCACGAACTATGGCGCCAGCTGGGCAAAGGTCACGTCGCTGAACGTCACGACGACGGCCAACGGCAATGGCATCAGCCTCGTCCTGGCCGACCCGTCCAGCGTGTCCGGCGGCGTGGCGCAGCGCCTGCTCGTCGGCGTGTCGCGCTACGGTTCGACGGGTGCGAACCTGTATCGCAGCGATAACGCGGGAGCGTCGTTCACGGCCGTGTCCGGCAGCCCGTCGGGCCTGATGCCGCAGCGCGCCGCGTTCGACGGCGCCGGCAACGTGTACATCACGTATGCCAACGGCGCCGGGCCGCACCCCGACAGTTCGGGATCGGAGCCCATGAACAATGGGCAGATCTGGAGGTACACGATCTCGAACGGCGCCTGGACCAACGTCACGCCATCCGGCATCACCGCCTCGTTCAGCGGCATCAGCGTGGATCCGGCCAATCCGCAGCGGCTCGTCGCGTCGACCATCAACCAGTATATGGCGCAAGGCAATGGCTGGGGCGACCACGTGTTCATCTCGACGAACGGCGGCGCCAGCTGGACCGACGTCATCAACCGCGGTTTCGCCAAGGATAACGGCGGCATCACCTGGGGCTCCAGCGCGACCATGCACTGGGCCGGCACGGCGGTCTTCGATCCATTCAACACCAGGACAGTATGGCTGAGCTCGGGCAACGGCGTGTTCAGGACCACCAACATCGATGCGGTGCCGACCACCTGGACGTTCACCACCAAGGGCCTGGAAGAGACGGTGCCGCTGAACGTCAATAGCATTCCGGGCGGCCCGCTGCTGTCCGTCATCGGCGACTACGACGGGTTCCAGCATTACAACATCGATACCTATACCAACCCGATCTACTCGCCGGCGATGGGCGGCACGACCACCGGCCTGACCGTGGCCGACAGCAATACGAGCCAGGTCGTGCGCGTGGGCAGCAAGATGTACACGTCCGCCAACGGCGGCACCAACTGGAACCAGGTCGGCATGAACGGCAGCTTCGGCCAGGTCGCGCTGTCGACCAGCGCCACCGCGCTGCTGCACGCCCCGGCCAATTCCACGACCATGTACCGCTCCACCAACATGGGGGCGAGCTGGTCGGCCGTCGGCGGCATCAGCGTCAACAATGCGCGCCCGATCGCGGATCCGGTCAATGCGACCAAGTTCTATGTGTACGATCCGTCCACCGGCAGTTTCATGATCAGCACGGACAGCGGCGCATCGTTCTGGAAGTTCAGCACGCTGGCCGCCTGGGGTAGCGACGGGATCCGTGCCGCGCCTGGCCGCGAAGGCGATATCTGGGTGCCGCTGTACGGCGGCGGCCTGGCCCGGACCACCAGCTCGGGCTGGCAGTTCAGCAATCTGCCCAATATCACGTATTGCGGTGCGGTCGGCTTCGGCAAGGCCGCGGCGGGCGCGTCGTATCCGACGGTCTTCATCTGGGGCACGATCGGCGGGGTGACCGGTCTCTACCGTTCCACGGACACGGGCCAGACCTGGACCCGCATCAACGACAATGCGCACCAGTACGGCGGTCCGGGCAATGGCCGGTTCGTCGTCGGTGACATGAACACCTTCGGCGTGGTCTACATGAGCACGGCGGGACGCGGCATCGTCGTCGGCAAGCCCTGATCTGTTCGTACGCGGCGCCGGCCGGGGCGCTTGGGCGGCGAGGAATTCGCCGTGCTGCTGCCCGGCTGCACGCCACCGTCAGCGGCGTAGGGTGGGCACCCCGTGCCCACGCGGACGCATGCGGTGCGCTAACGTTACGCGTGGGCACAGGGGGGCCCACCCTACAGCAATAGCGGCTCAGACGCCGACCATCGACACAGCCTTCGTGTTCAGGTAGGCCTCCAGCGCTTCCGGGCCGCCCTCCGAACCATAGCCCGAATCCTTGACGCCGCCGAACGGCAGCTCGGCGCTCGGCGTGGCCGGCTGGTTAATCCACAGCATGCCGACTTCCACGCGGTTCATCAGCAGGTGCGCATTTTTGATGGACCGCGTGAACGCATAGCCGGCAAGGCCGTACGGCAGGCGGTTGGCTTCCGCGATGGCGTCTTCCAGGCTGTCGAAGCCGCGGATGCCGGCGACCGGGCCGAACGGTTCGTCGTTGAAGATCGAGGCTTCCAGCGGCACGTCGGCGAGGATGGTCGGCGCGAAGAAATTGCCGGCGTCGCCCACCCGCTTGCCGCCCGTGGCGACGATGGCGCCTTTGGCCTGCGCATCCTCGACGACCTTGGTCATCGCCGTCACGCGGCGCGCGTTGGCCAGCGGGCCCAGGGTGGTGCCGTCAAGCAGGCCGTCGCCCAGTTTCAGGCCTTCGGCGTGCGCCACGAAGGCACGGGTGAACTCGTCCTTGATCGCGTTGTGCACGAGGAAGCGGGTCGGCGAGATGCACACCTGGCCCGCGTTGCGGAACTTGGCGGCGCCGGCGGCCTTGACGGCCAGCGCGACGTCCGCGTCCTCGGCGACGATCACCGGCGCATGGCCGCCCAGTTCCATTGTCACGCGCTTCATGTGCGCGCCGGCGAGGGCGGCGAGCTGCTTGCCGACCGGCGTCGAGCCGGTGAACGTCACCTTGCGGATGACCGGGTGCGGGATCAGGTAGCCCGAGATCTCGGCCGGATCGCCGAACACGAGGCCCACGACACCGGGCGGCACGCCGGCATCGACGAAGCACTGGAACAGCGCGGCCGGCGATGCCGGGGTTTCTTCCGGCGCCTTGCAGAGGAACGAGCAGCCGGTCGCGAGGGCGGCGGCGAGCTTGCGCACGACCTGGTTGATCGGGAAGTTCMACGGCGTGAACGCGGCGACGGGGCCGACCGGTTCCTTCAGCACGAGCTGTTGCGCGGCCGGGTTGCGGGCCGGGACGATGCGGCCGTACACACGCATGCCCTCGGCCGCGAACCAGTCGATGATCTCGGCGCCGGCCAGCGCTTCCATCCTCGCTTCCGCCAGCGGCTTGCCCTGTTCCTGGGTCAGCAGGCGGGCGATGTCGGCCGCGCGCTCGCGCAGCAGGCTGGCGGCGCGGCGCATCGTGGCGGCGCGTTCGGCGGCGGGTACGAAGCGCCATTTCTCGAAACCGTGCCGGGCGGCGGCCAGGGCGCGGTCCAGGTCGGCAATGGCGGCATGGGCGACGGTGCCGATCGCCTGGCCGGTGGCCGGGTTCACGACCGGGATCGTCTTGCCGCCGGTGGCGTCGGCCCATTCGTTGGCGATCAGGAGGCGGGTATCGGGATAGCTGGAAGTCGTCATGGAGCGTCGTTTCCTGTGTTCATTGATGATGGTCCGCAGCGTGGCGGAAACCACCATGATCGCACCGTTAGCGACTGTTTGCTTGACACGGGAGAAGCGGACGCGTCACAGTGCCCAGACGATGCGGACGGCGAGAGCGCGCTCATATTCGCTGCGCAGCGGCGCCGCGCCGAATTCGGCATGGCGCGGATCGAACAGGTTCTGGCCGATGAGCGACAGCTCGAGCCCGGGCCGGATGCGCCAGCCATAGCGCGCATCGACGGCCGAGTATGCAGGCACGGCCGGCTTCGGCAGGGCGCCCATGTGGCGCAAGGTGACGTCGAATTCCTGGTGCGCGCCGAGATCGTACGACGAGCGTACCGACCAGTAATGGTTCGGGTCGCTCGTGAACAGGCCGGTCGTGCCCGTCAGGTCGCGGCTCCCCGGCAGCAAGCCCGTGACGATGCGCTGCGTGACGCCGCCGCCGGACAGGCGCCACGTATCCGTCGCCTGCCAGGTGGCCCACGCTTCGAGACCACGCGTCGAACCGTCCGCCAGGTTTTCGAACACGGACCCCGGCCCTTGCCGGTTCGGCTCCAGCGTGCGCAGCCGGTCGTAGCGGCTGAAGAACAGCGTCGCCGAATACGACAGCGAGGGCAGGGGCCGGGCGCGATAGCCCAGTTCGAACACATTCGCGGTCTCGGACTGGAAGCCGGGGCCGCCCGCCAGGCCGTACCGCGGCACGCCGTTCACGACGGGCGGCCGGATCGGGCTGTAGATATCGCGGTCGATGCGCGACGGCGCCCGCACGGCGCGCGACAGCGAACTCCACACGAGGGTCGCCGGGCGCGGGTTCCATGCGAGGCGCAAGGTGGGCAGCGTCTCCATGCCCGTGTAATTGTTGTCCTCGAACTTCACGCCCGCCGTCAGGCGCAGGTTGTCGAAGAGGGCGATCTCGTCCTGTGCGAACAGGTTGGCCCAGTGCAGGTTCAACGTGCCGGGCAGGAAGCCGAACGCGGGGCCGTTATCGACGCGGTCGTGGCCGAGGCGGTAGCCGCCGCCCCAGACGACGTGGTGGTTGCCGGCCAGTCGCAGGGCGTGCTGCAGTTGCAGGTCGACCGTGTCGAGGTGCTCGACGAAGGCGCCGGGCTGGTCGCGCTCCGTGTGGTCCCAGTACAGCTGGACGGTGGCCGACGAGCCGTCCGCGAACGTGCGGGCGAAGCGCCCGAGCAGGTTGGCGCCGCCGACCCGGATGTCGCGCGTGCCGGCCTGGCGCAGGCGGCCGTCGTAGACGTCGCCCTGCACGGTCATGGCCCGCGCCGCGTCGCCCCAGTCGGTGCGGAAGCCGGCCTGGTCGCGGTGCCAGCCCCATGGCAAGGTGGCGCCCGTGGCGGTGTGCGTATCGTCGTTCTCGGCGTGTTTCGCGTACACGCGGTAATGACCATCGTTCGGCATGGCGCCGCCGTAGCGCACGGCGCCGTCGCGGCTGTCCTTGCCGACCGTGGCCGCCAGCAGCGCGCCCTGCGTCGCCGCGGCCGGCTTCGTGATGATATTGATGACGCCGTTGACGGCGTTCGCGCCCCACAAAGTGGCGCCGGGCCCGCTGATGACCTCGATGCGCTCCACGTCGGCGAGCACCACGTCCTGCACGTCCCAGAACACGCCGGAGAACAGCGGCGAGTACACGATGCGGCCGTCGATGAGAACGAGCAGCTTGTTTTCGAACGGGCTGGAAAAGCCGCGCGCCGTGACGGCGTAGTTGCGCGCATCCACGCGCGCGATCTGCAGGTTGGGCGCCAGCCGCAGTGCTTCCGGCAACGACGCCGCGCCCGACCGGCGGATGTCGTTGCCGGTGATGACGAAGATCGACGCGGCCGCGTCGGACAGCGGTTCCGCGCGCCGCGACACGGACGTCACGGGGATGTTGGCCAGTTCTTCCAGGCTCAGCTCCGCCATGTCTTCCGTTTGGGCGGGGATGATGTCCGCGCGCGCCGGCATGGCCAGGCATGAGGCCAGGCAGGCGGCCACGAGAGGGCGCCGCAGAGTGCGCGACGGCGGCGATTGCTGGAACAATGTAAAGCCGGACATGGAGCGGGACACAATTGTGATGGGGTTCGCGAAATTGTATGGCAGAAATCAAAATATTGATATTTATCGTGAATGCACGTGTGTGAAGATGGCCGCTTGACACATTTCATTGCTCGTAATGGTGAAATTTGCCATTGCGACTGCGGAATGCGGCGAGGACAATGCAGCGAAAATAATTGAGGAGACATGGCAATGACGATTTTTTCCCTCAGCGGACGCCGCCGGTTGGCCCAGGTCGCATGCGCCGGACTGTTGCTGGCCGCGACCGTAGCCGGTGCGCCGTCTGCGATGGCGGCGCCGGATGCCCCGGCGCAGGCGAAGACTGCGGATGGCGACGCCGCCGCCCGCATCGCCTGGTGGCGCCAGGCACGCTTCGGCATGTTCATCCACTGGGGGCTGTACGCGATTCCCGGGAAGGGCGAGTGGGTGCAGTGGGTCGAACAGATCCCCGTGAACGAGTACGCGAAGCTGGCCGACCAGTTTCGTCCCGCGCATTTCGACGCCGACGCGTGGGCCGGGCTGGCGAAGGACGCGGGCATGAAATATATGGTGTTCACGTCGCGCCACCACGATGGCTTCGCGATGTTCGACGACGGCGACAATCCGTTCTCGAGCACGAAGACGGCCGCCCACCGCGATTTCGTCGCAGAGTACACGAAAGCCGCGCGCAAGGCCGGCCTGGGCGTGGGCCTGTATTATTCGCCGCTCGACTGGCGTTACCCGGGCTTCTTCTTCCCCGACATACAACGGCAGAGCGCGGAAGCGATGCGCGCCCAGTACCACCGCCAGGTCGAAAAACTCCTGTCCAACTACGGCAAGATCGACGTGCTGTGGTTCGACGGCGGCGAGACCGACTGGCTGAGCTTCGGCGGCGATTGGACCAGCCAGGAGTGGTTCGCGCAGTGGCACAAGCGCGCCCCGGGCAAGCACTATACAGGCGGCTTCAGCTGGCAGCACGACAAGGTCGAAACGATGATGCGGCGCCTGCAGCCGAACGTCCTCGTCAACGGCCGCGCCGACATGAAGGAAGACTTCCATTCGCGCGAAGGCGACGGCGCGCTGGGCGATTTCGACAACCAGCATCCGTGGGAACTGTGCACGACCATCGCCGGCGCCTGGGGCTACCAGCCCAACATGCAGCCCAAGCCCCTGAAGCACTACATCCAGCTGCTGGCGAACGTGGCCGGCCGCGATGGCAACCTGCTGCTGAACGTGGGCCCGGCGCCGGACGGCCGCATCGACGCCGCGCAGGCCACCCGGCTGCGCGAGATCGGCGCCTGGCTCGGCAAGTACGGCGAGAGCATCTACGACACGCGCGGCGGTCCGTTCCTGCCGGCGGCGTGGGGCGCATCCACGCACCGCGGCAAGACGGTCTACCTGCACGTGCTGAACTGGACCGGCGACAAGCTGGCGCTGCCCGCGCTCCCGGCCCGCGTCGTGCGCGCTTCGGTGCTGGGCGGCGGTGCCGCGAAGGTCGAACAGTCCGCGGGCGGCATCGAGGTCACCGTACCGTTGGCTGCACGCAACGATATGGACACCGTGGTCGCCCTGCAACTGGATTCACCCGCAGAGGGGCTCGCACCGGTCCGGTGAAAAACGTTTGTCGTTCCGATCAATTTCACCATTGCGCATGCGCGCAACGTGTGGCCACAATGATGGTCCGTACATGATGATCTGATCTGGAATGACGATGCGTTTGCCGACGGCGACCCTGACATTGCTAGCGGGCCGTGCCGCGCTGGCGCTTGCCCTGTTGACCGGCGTGGCCCAGGCCGCGACCCTTGCCGAGCCGCCGGTCGCGCGGCAGCGGCAGAACTTCAATGCCGACTGGCGTTTCCACCTCGGCGACATGGCCGGCGCCGAGAAGCCGGACTTCGACGACCATGACTGGCAGCCCGTGGGCCTGCCGCACAGCTTCAGCACCCCGTATTTCCAGGCGCCCGAGGTGTACGTCGGCTATGGCTGGTACCGCAAGGACCTCATGCTGCCCTCGGTGCCGATGTCGCGCCGCTGGATGCTCGAATTCGAGGCCGCGTTCCAGACGGCCGAGGTGTACGTCAACGGCCGCAAGGTCRGACGCCATCGCGGCGGCTACACCGGCTTCCCCGTCGACATCACGCGCGCGCTGCATCCGGGCCACAACCTGATCGCCGTCCGCGTCGACAATATCTGGGATCCGACGCTCGCCCCGCGTGCGGGCGAGCACATTTTCAGCGGCGGCATTTATCGCGACGTCTGGCTCGTCGTCACGGACGACGTGCACGTGCCCTGGACCGGCATAACGGTCACGACGCCCGGCCTGGCCGGCCGTACCGGCGCCGTGCGCGTGGCGACCGAAGTGCGCAACGACGGCGGCAAGCCCGTGAAGGTGAGGGTGCGCACGCGCATCGCCGACGGCAGCGGCGCCACCGTCGCCGTCCTGCCCGATGCCTCCGTCAAGGTGCCGGCGGGACAGACCCTGGACGTCGCCCAGCAATCCCCGCGTCTGAAGAACCTGAACCTGTGGAGCCCGGAAACGCCCACGCTGTACCGTGCGGTCACCACGCTGGACGTGGCGGGACGGCACCGCGACCGCTTCGTGACGGAATTCGGTTTCCGCACCATCGAATGGACGGCCGACAAGGGCTTCTTCCTCAACGGCGAGCACCGTTATTTCCGCGGCGCGAACGTACACCAGGACCAGGCTGGATGGGGCGACGCCGTGACGAATGCCGCGATCGACCGCGACGTGCAGCTGATGAAGGATGCCGGCTTCGATTTCATCCGCGGCTCGCATTATCCGCACGACCCGCATTTCGCCGAGGCGACCGACCGCACCGGCATGATGTTCCTGCCGGAAGCGCCGTTCTGGGGCACGGCCGGCATGACGAGCAAGTGGAGCCAGTCCGCCTATCCGCCGGAAGCAGCACACCAGGCGGCGTTCGAGGAGAGCGTCAAGCAGCAGTTGGCGGAACTCATCCGCATCAATCGCAACCACCCGTCGATCGTCGCGTGGGGCATGGACAACGAGGTGTTCTTCACGGCGCAGGAGACGATGCCGCAGGTGCGCAAGCTGCTGGCCGATCAGGTGGCGCTGTCGCACAAGCTCGATCCGACCCGGCCGGCGGCCGTCGACGGCGCGCAGCGCGGCGAGATCGACCACATCGGCGACATCGCCGGCTACAACGGCGACGGCGCCGTCCTGTTCCCGAATCCCGGCATCGCCAATTTCGTCGCCGAATACAGCTCGACCATCTCCGACCGGCCGGGCGCGTACGATCCGAGCTGGGGTGACCTGGAACGCACGCCGGGCGCGAAAGCGGGCGAGCCGTCGTCGTGGCGCTTTCCGTGGCGCTCCGGTGAAGTCATCTGGGCCGGTTTCGACCATGGATCGATCGCGGGCCGGTTCGGCGCGATGGGCGTCGTCGATTACGCGCGGCTGCCGAAGCGCAGCTGGTACTGGTACCGCAACGCCTACCGCGGCATCGCGCCGCCCGCGTGGCCGCAGCCGGGCAAGCCGGCCGCGCTGCGCGTGACGTCCAGCAGCCCCGTCATCCGCCATGCGGACGGCACGGACGACGTGCAACTGGTCGTGACGGTCGTCGACGCGGACGGCAAACAGATCAGCAACAGCCCGCCCGTGGGCCTGGCATTGGAAGCGGGACCGGGCGAACTGCCGACGGGGCGCAACATCGAATTCACGCCGAACGGCGAGGTCGCCATCCGCGACGGCCAGGCGGCCATCGCCATGCGCAGCTGGCAGCGCGGGGTGACGAAGATCCGTGCGACGTCGCCCGGCCTTGCCGACGGCGTGCTGACGGTGGAAACGGTGGACGGTCCGCGCTTCGTGGAAGGCGTCACGCCCGTGGCGGCGGACCGGCCGTACGTGGCGCGCAAGGTGGAGGTGGGGCCGGAGCAGGCGTTCGGCCTGAAGAACCCGACGCAGTCCAGTTCCAGCGCGGCCGGCCACGCGTCGTCGCTGGCCAACGACGGCGACGCCGCGTCATGGTGGGGGCCGGCGCCGGACGACGCCAAACCGTGGATCGTCGTCGACCCCGAGCGCATCGTGAACTACACGCGCCTGAGCGTGAAGTTCGCGCCGGGCGGGCGTTGCGACGTGCGTGCGGAAACGCAGGACACCGGCGGCGTGTGGCAGCCGCTGGCGGAAGCGCCGGCGACGGCCGACACGCTCGACTTCGCCACGAGCGCAGTCACCGGGCGGCAACTGCGACTGCACCTGACCGCACCCGCGGGCGGGACCTGCCGCATCGCCGACATCGGCATCAAGGGGACGCCGGCGACCTTCTGGTGATCAGCGTACGTTCTGTGCCTTGATCAGCTTGTCCAGCATGGCGTGTTCTTCTTCCGTCAGGTCGGTCAGCGGCGCGCGCACCGGGCCGCCGTCGTGGCCGACGAGGCGGGCGCCCGCCTTGACGATCGAGACCGCGTAACCGGCCTTGCGG
>NZ_JBFUDR010000095.1:0-20540 GCF_056404615.1 Massilia sp. P2_C2
GAACTTGGGCGCAATACCTACCAGTTCTATTCCAGCGCGATGAACGCCAAGACGCTGGAGCGCCTGCATCTGGAAGGCGAGTTGCGCCACGCGCTGGAGCGCGACGAATTCGTGCTGCACTACCAGCCCCAGGTCGCGCTGGGCAGCGGCCGGATCGTCGGCATGGAAGCGCTGCTGCGCTGGAACCATCCGGAACTGGGCATGGTGCCGCCCGACCAGTTCATCGGCCTGGCCGAGGAGACCGGCCTGATCGTGGCGATCGGCGACTGGGTGCTGCGCACGGCCTGCGCCCAGAACCAGCGCTGGCAGCGCGCCGGCTACCCGGGACTGCGGGTGGCGGTGAACCTGTCGGCGCGCCAGTTCGCCGCCCAGGATCTGGCCAGCTCGATCCGGGAGGTGCTGGCGGCCACCGGCCTGGCGGCCGACTGCCTCGACATCGAACTGACCGAGAGCTCGCTGATGGCCGACGTCGACAGCGCGGTGGCCAGCATGCACGAGCTGAAGGCGCTCGGGGTACAGCTGTCGATCGACGACTTCGGCACCGGCTACTCGAGCCTGGCCTACCTGAAGCGCTTCCCGATCGACGTGCTGAAGATCGACAAATCCTTCGTGCGCGACGTCATGGCCGATCCGGCCGACGCGGCGATCGTCACCTCGATCATCGCGCTGGCCCATAACCTGAAGCTGCACGTGATTGCCGAAGGGGTGGAGACGGCCGAACAACTGGTCTATCTGCGCCAGCACGGCTGCGACGATGTGCAAGGCTATTATTTCAGCCGGCCGGTGCCGGCCGCTGCCTTCGAGCGGCTGCTGGCGGCGCCGCCGCGGAGCTGCCATGCAGACTAGGATACGCGCCCTGCTGGTGGACGACCACGAGGTGATGCAGATCGGCATCTCGCACGCCCTCAGGACCTACCATATCGACGTGATCGATGCCTGCGCCAGCGGGGGCGAAGCGGTCCGGCTGGCGCTGCTGTACAAGCCGGACCTGGTGCTGATGGAGACCGCGCTGGCGGACGGCTCGCCGTTCGACGCCTGCCGAAAGATACTGGCTGGCGCGCGCGACATGCGGGTGATTTTCCTGACCTCGCTGGACTGCCCGGAGATGCGCAACCGCTGCCACGCGGCCGGCAGCCATGGCTACCTGCTCAAGAACGCGGGCGCGCAAGAACTGGCCAACGCCATCCACGCCGTGCACCGGGGGGCTGGAGCGGCGCTGAAAAAAGTGCCGGCCGCCAGCAGCTATCGTCTATTGTCGCCGCAGGAAAGCAAGCTTCCCCCGCTGGTTGCCGACGGCAAGACCAACAAGGAAATTGCCGAGATCCTGGGGCTGAGCGACAAGACCGTCAAGAACTACCTCAGCAACATCTACCTGAAGCTGCAGGTCAGCGGCCGCTCCCAGCTGGCGGCCCTGTACGCGCGCCATTCCGGCTAGGGCCGGTCGGCCCCGTCCAGGCGGCACTTCCCCGCCAAATGTTTTACAAACACACTGTGTCTTATATAAAACCATGATGTTGGTTATTTCCAGCCATGATAACTATAAGCAAGACCTCCTTGTACAAGACCCTTTTCCGGCCTTCCATCAGCAAAAAGATCGGCGCGCTGTTCATGAGCGCCTTGCTGGTGGCCTTCGCCAATATCCTGGTCGCCCGCTGCCTGTTGCAGGACCTGAACGGGGTCGCGGAGACGGTCAACGTGGCCGGCCGGCTGCGCATGCTCAGCCAGCAGATCGCCTACCAGAGCACGCGCGCGCTGTACGAGCCCGGGACCGCGCTGCTGCTGCTGGCGCGCAGCATCGACGACTACGAGACGGCCCTGTCGGCCCTAATCCAGGGCGGCAGCGCGTTCGGCTTCAACCTGCGCCGGCCGTCCGGCCAGCTGCTGCCCCTGCTGCAGGCCTTGCAGCAGGACTGGGCGCATTACCGGCGCCGGATCCAGGATAGCGCGGCACCGCCCAAGGCCACGGCGGCCCTGATCGCGTCGGTCCAGGCGCTCCAGCTCGAGCGCGCCGAGCGGCTCGTCCTGGCCCTGACCCAGGAGGCCCGGCAGGCACAGGAAACCGCGCTGGGCCGGATGGGCGCCTTGCTGGCGATTGATTTCGTCGCCCTCGGCCTGGCCATGGTCTGGACGCGACGCAACGTGGTGTTTCCCTTGCGCGCGCTGGCGCAACAGAGCCTGGCGCTGGCGCAGGGCGATTACCGCGCCCGCGTGCGCTTCGCCTCGCGCGACGAGATCGGGCAGCTGGCGCTGGCCTTCAACCAGTGCGCCGAGCGGATCGGCGAACTGGTGGCCGACCTGGAACACGATCGGCACAGCATCCACCAGGCCGAGCTGACCTTTCGCGGGCTGGCCGAAAACACCGTGGTCGGCGTGTATATCGTGCAGAACGGGCGCTACCGCTTCGTCAACCCGAAGATGGCGGACATGTTTGCGTATGGCCGCCAGGAGATGATGACGGCGGCCGGCGCGCTCGACCTGGTGATCGACGCCGAGCGCGACTTCGTTGAACAGAACGTCCGGCGGCGCATCAGCGGCGAAGTGCGCGAGGTGCACTACGAGCGCAGCGCCCGGCGCAAGGACGGCAGCACCTTCGACGTGGAAGTCTACGGCTCGAGCATGGAGCTGGACGGCCAGCCGGCCACCATCGGCATCATTCTCGACATCACCGAGCGCAAGCGGGTGGAGCGCGCGATGCGGCTGCAAAACGCCTGCAGCGAGGCGGTGATCCGCGCCACCGATGCGGCCGCGCTGCTCGACCAGATCTGCCGGATCGTGCATGAAGTGGGCGGCCATCCCCATGTCTGGGTCGCCTGCGCGGGCATGGTGGCGCTGGCCGGGGTGCAGGAAGACGTGGTCAGGACGGCGCTGGCCAGAGGCAGCGGCGACCTGTCGTCCTGCCCCGTGTGGCAAGGCTTCGCGRCCGCCTGCGGGGTGGCCGCGGTGATGACGCTGCCCCTCACGGCGAGCGGTGAGACAATCGGCGCGCTCACCATGTGCGCCGCCACGCCGAACGCCTTCACGGCGGACGAACAGCGCATCATGGCAAGGCTGGCCGACAACCTGGCCTACGGCATTGCGGCCTTGCAGGCGGACGCCGAGCGCAAGCGCTACGAGCGCCAGCTCGAATATGGCGCCAACTACGATGCGCTGACCGGACTGGCCAACCGCAATCTGCTCAGCGACCGGCTGCGCCAGGCGATCGCGAATGCCAACCGCAACGGCAAGCTGGTGGGCATCCTGCTGCATGACCTGGACAATTTCAAGGTCATCAACGACAGCCTCGGCCACGATGCCGGCGATGCCCTGCTGAAGGTAGTGGCCCAGCGCATGCGCGCGGTGGTGCGCGAGACCGATACCGTGGCCCGGCTGGGCGGCGACGAATTCGTGATCGTGCTGCCCGAACTGGACAACGCCAACGAGGCCATGGTGGTGGCCAACAAGCTGCTGGGCGAGCTGGCCAAGCCGTTCACGGTCGAACACCAGGAGGTGTACGTCAGCGCCAGCATCGGGGTCAGCCTGTACCCGCGCGACGGTGCGCAGGAACAGACCCTGATGAAGAATGTGGACCTGGCGATGTACCGCGCCAAGCGCGAAGGCCGCAACACGGTGCGCTACTTCACAGAGGAACTGAACGCCCACAACCGCGAGCGGCAGAAGCTGGAAACGGCGCTGCACCATGCGCTGGAAAATGCCGAATTCGACCTGCACTACCAGCCGAAAATCAACTACCGCACGGGCGCCGTGACCGGGGTGGAAGCGCTGKTGCGCTGGAACCACCCGACCCTGGGCGTGATCGCGCCGTCGGCCTTCATCCCGCTGGCCGAGGAAACCGGCCTGATCGTCGAACTGGGGGCCTGGGTGATCCGCACCGCCTGCCGCCAAAGCCGCGCCTGGCAGGATGCGAATGGCCTGCCGGTGAATATCGCGGTCAACCTGTCGGCGCGTCAGCTCGATCCGGATCAGTTGATCAACACGGTGGCCGACGCCCTGCGCGAGACCGGCCTGGCGGCCGAGCACCTGGAGCTCGAACTGACCGAGACGGCGATCATGCCCGATGCGGTCGAGGCGATCGGCATCCTGTCGGAGCTGAAGTGCCTGGGGGTACGACTGTCGCTGGACGATTTCGGCACCGGCTATTCCTCGCTCAACTACCTGCGCCGCTTTCCGCTCGACTCGATCAAGATCGACCGCTCCTTCATCCTCGGCGTGGGAGAAAGCGCGAACGACCGCGCGATCGTGAAGACCATCGTCGCACTGGCGTCGAATCTGAACATGAACGTGATCGCCGAAGGGGTGGAGAGCCTGGTCCAGGCGGATTTTCTGAAACAGCATGGCTGCCACGAAATGCAGGGCTACTACTTCGCCCGGCCGCTGCCCGCGAGCCAGGTCTCCGAATTGTTGGCGAACCACGCCATAATGAGCACTGCCTGAGCACGATCATCGAAGAGGAGAAGACAAGCATGACAAGAGTCGCACTTCCAGTCGGGACGCGCCTGGCGCTGGGTTTCGGCCTGGTCCTGTCCATGATGCTGGCCCTAATGGCGAGCGGCCTGGTCCAGTTGAACGGGATCGACCGGCTGAACGCCCGGATCATCGAGGAGAACTGGGTCGAGGCGGACGCCGCGAACAGGATCGACGTCACCATGCGCGAGAACGCCAGGCAGACCATGCAGCTGTTCATTGCCGACCAGGCGCAGGCGCGGGCGATCAACGCGCGCATCGCGGTCAACAAGAAGATCATCACCGACGCGCTGGTGGCGCTCGACAAGCTGATCGCCTCGCCGGACGGCAGGGCCCTGCTGGCAACGATCAAGGAGCAGCGCGCCTTGTATGTCGCCTCGTTCACCCACGTGGAAAGCCTGCTGGCGCAGGATCGGCGCGACGAAGCGGTGCGCCTGATGCATCAGCAAACCCTGCCGATCCTGAACGGCTTGCAGGAGCACGTCAAGGCGCTGGCGGAGCTGCAAACGAAGATCGTCGAGGCGAGCAGCGCCGATATCAAGAACAGCATCCGGCTGGCGTTCAAGCTGATGCTGTTGTTTGGCGCGCTGGCGCTGGCCATCGCGGTCGGGGCGGCGATCCTGATTGCGCGCGGCCTGTTGCGCCAGCTGGGCGGCGAGCCCGCCTACGCCGCCGCGATCGCCGACCGGATTGCGCATGGCGACCTGACCATAGCGGTCGACACCCGGCCAGACGACCGAGCGAGTCTGCTGTATGCCATCAAGACGATGCGCGACAGCCTGGCCGGCATCGTCGGCCAGGTACGCAGCGGCACCGAGACGATGGCCAGTGCGTCGAGCCAGATGGCGAGCGGCAATCTGGACCTGTCCGCGCGCACCGAGCAGCAGGCCGCCGCGCTGGAGGAGACCGCCTCCTCGATGGAAGCGCTGACCAGCACCGTCAAACAAAACGCCGCGCATGCCTCCCAGGCGAACGGGCTGGCGGTGTCGGCCTCGGACGCGGCCATCCAGGGCGGCGCCGCGGTGGCCGAAGTGGTGGGCATGATGGGCTCGATCAACGCCTCGGCGAAGAAGATCGTCGACATTATCGCGGTGATCGATGGCATTGCGTTCCAGACCAATATCCTGGCCTTGAATGCGGCGGTGGAAGCGGCGCGCGCGGGCGAGCAAGGGCGCGGCTTTGCGGTGGTGGCCGCCGAGGTGCGCACGCTGGCACAGCGCTCGGCCAGCGCGGCGAAGGAGATCAAGGCGCTGATCGCCGATTCCGTTGAACAGGTCGAGCTGGGGACCAGGATGGCCGACCAGGCCGGCGCCACGATGGATGAGATTGTCGTGCGCGTGAAGCGGGTGACCGCCATCATGGGCGAGATCACCGGCGCCAGCCGCGAGCAGAGCGCCGGCATCGAGCAGATCAACCAGGCCATTGCGCAGATGGAACAAGGTACGCAGCAGAACGCCGCGCTGGTGGAGGAAGCGGCGGCGGCCGCGCAAGCCCTGCAGGAGCAGGCCGGCAGCCTGGCCGAGGTGGTGGGCGTGTTCGTGGTCGCTGGCGAGACGGAGCCCGGCAAGCCGGAAGGTCATGCGCGCCGCGACGGCGCGGCCTTGCCAAACCCGCGCAGCCCGGCGGTGAGCTGGATACGGTCAAACGTCGCGCCGACTTGAAGTCGTCGACGGAGGAAGTGGGCTGTCATACCCTGTAGAGCCACCATCGAGGCTGTAGCTCAAGGCGATTGCACGCCTTGGCCCGAATGAGCTACGAATACTCCCCAGATCGAACTTGTCCGCTAAAAATTGACCTAAGTTTTTCTTGGGAAAATAGCTGGCAACAGGAGCCGCCTGTACCGCATTCATCATCATCAGGCAGGCAAGCGCGCCTGAGACGAGATGACATTTCATATGGGCTTTCGAGCAAGTCATTGTGTGACGTCCAGGGGAGTGTTCGGGGCTTCCCCGAAGATCTCCGGCGCGTACATCGCTTCGACGCGGGTTGCCGGAAACTGGAAGGTGCCGGCATTGTTCAGGCGCACCGTGTAGCTGAGGTCCCATTCGCCGGCCCCGACCCGGGCGTAGTAGGCGCGGTAACTGTCGCTGCCGCGCTCGACGTAGCTCGGCCGCGCTATCCACGGTGTCCTTCGAGCGATATCCGCCAGCTGGGCCGCGATGCTTTCACCACCCAGGCCCTTGCCCAGGATGGTCGCGCCGGAGGGAATCGGGTCGTCGATGGCGAGCCAGCCATTGTCCCCGTGCGACACGATGTGCAGCGTCACCCGCATGACGTCGCCTTCGGACCAGTAGCCGGGCACGCGCTGCAAGACCGGGATGACAGTCTTGCTGATGGCCAGGCCATGCGCGATCGCTTGCTCCGCCCTCGTGGCGGCCTTGACCTGCACCGTTGCCCATGGCGCCCCCGTTCCCTTGTGGTCGAGCGCCAGCGCGGCATTACTGCCGTCCCGGGGCCAGGCCAGCAGCGCCGGCGCCGGGTCGGGCCAGCTGCGCTCCACGTTCTGCGTTGCCAGCGCCGCCGTCGACGTTCCCGTCACCGTCGTGTCTTCGGCCGTCTGCGCGAACCGGCGCAGGGCGACCACGGCCCAGGCGTTCGCCACGGTGGTGTTCCAGTGGCCGTTCACCTGCACATCGACGAGCGCCTGGATGATGCGCGGCAGGTCGTCCTGCCAGCGCGCATCCGCCTGCGCCCATTGCTGCACCAGCAGGGCGGTGCGGGCGGCGGCGACGTCGCCGCTCCACATCATCCACCAGCGTTGCTGCGACCCGTCGCCGCGCCAGCGCAGGCGCGTACCCTGCAGGTCGTAGCGCTTGCGCAGGCTGGCAGCGGCGCTGTCCAGCCGGTCGCGGCGCAGCGGGCCGTCGGGGGTGGCCAGCACATAGCGCACCCAGTCCAGCAGGGCGATGGTGGGCAGGGCGTCGAGGTCCTTTGGCACGACCGGCTGGGCCGTGCCCAGGTTCGCGCCCAGGGCGGCCTGCAGCGCCAGACGGCGGTCCAGCAGGTCCTGCTCGCGCAGCCACGGGGCGGGATCGGGACGGGACAGCGCGTTGCGCAGGCCCGTCAACATGCGCTCGCGCGCGTCGTCGGGGAGCGGCCAGCCGGTGGCCGCCGACATGTCGAGCAGGTAGGCGGTCAGGATGTCGCTGCCTGGCGTGTCCGGGAAATACTCGACCAGGCCGTCCGCGGCCAGATGTTGCGGCAGCTTGTCCAGCGCCGCGTTCCAGGCCTCGGCGTCGCCGCTGACGACGGCCATCGACGCCATCTGCTCCATGCAGCGATAGGGATAGGCCGCCATCCACGCCTGCGCCCCCGCCACCGCGCCGGCGCCGAGGCTGCCGGACCACTGCACGGCCACGCCGCCCAGGCCCGGCAGCGCCTGCTTCGGCAGCGCGACGGGAAGGCTGCGTGCGCGGTCGACCCGCACCAGCATGCTGTCGCGCACGGTGACGGGCATGCCGGTCACGCGTTGGGTGACGAGCAGCGCGTCGCGCTCGTCGACCTGGTCGGCGCGGGCCGAGATCCGCCAGTCGATGCGGTCGACGTCCGTGGGGACGCGGACACGCCAGGACACCGCCTGGCTCTGGCGCGCCGGCAGCGTGACGGTGCGCTGGAGCTGCTGCGGCGCGCCCGCCGACGCTTCCGCACGGACGCGGACCGTCATGGCGCGGTCGCTGTCGTTGCGCAGCGTGATCTTCTGGTCCAGTTCGTCGCCGCCGCGCACGACGGGCGGCAGGCCGGATAGCACTTGCAATTCCTTGCGCGTCTGGACGGCGGCCTTGCCGATGCCGTACGAGTCGGCCCCAATCATGGCCAGCGCGACGATGCGCCAGCGCGTCAGCGAATCCGGCAGCGGGATGGCCACGCGGGCGCGCCCGTCCTGGTCGAGCTGCACGTCGGCCTTCCACATGGCCAGGCTGGAGAAATCGGCGCGCGGCGCGCCCAGGCCGGGCAGCGCCCCGATATCTTCGGCCACGACGACGTCCTGGCCGGGGGCGGCGGCGATTCTATCCATCGTCACGCCCATCGCGCGCTGTCCGGTGACCACGACCGGCGCGGGCGCCGGTGCCGGCGCCGCCGCCGAGGTGGAGCGTGCCACGATAGGGCGTTCCAGCTCCAGCGCCGGCGTGCCGTTCCAGCGCAGCAGCGACTCGAGCGCCGGCCATTGGCGTGGCAGCGGGCCGAACGGAAAGGAGCGCTGCCAGGTCAGGACGCTGCGCGCGCCGCCCATCGGGATGTAGCGGTCGCGCCAGAAGGTGTCCATCAGCGCCCAGGTGGCGTTCGGCTTGAGCACGTTCAGCGCGTCGTCGACCGCGATCAGCGTCACCCTGGCGCCGGCCGCCACGGCGCCGGCACGGCTCACCCGCACCTCGGCCTGCACCGTGTCGCCGGGGCGCGCGGTCGCATGGTCCAGCGTCACCTCGACGTCCAGCTGATGGCTGGCGCGTGCGAAATGCAGGTCGAGCGTTTCCTCGTGCTCCAGCTGGACCGTCGGCTCGACCTCGCCCAGGGCGTTGCCCGCCGCGCGCACGAATTGCGCGACCAGCTTCACCCCGGGCGCGAAACCGGGTTCGCTCGGGAGCGTGACTTCCTCGTCCGCCGCGGTCACGGCCAGCACGTGGCTGGCCAGCACGCCTTCGCGTTCCACCGTGAACAGCGCGGTCGCCGGCAGGAACGGCGGACGCAGGCGCAGCTTCACGGGCTGGCCGGCCTCGGGTTCACGATCGTCCGCCAGCGCGATCGCCGACGCCCGGCTGCCCCACTGGAACAGGCCCGGGTAGACGGGGAGCGAGGCGCTCGACGCTTCCGGCGCGGTGGTCCGGAACAGCCAGTCGTTGGCCGTCCTGCCCGTCCAGGGGACCGTGCATTGTCCCTTGCCACGCTTGTCGGTGCGCACTGTACAGACGGGAACGCGCACGCCCGGTTCTTCGCTCCAGTATCCGCGCCAGCCGATGCCGGGGGGAACGTAGTGCGCCCGCGCGGCATCCACCTTCACGTCCTGGCCGGGCACGGGATGGTTGGCGGCGTCCACCACGATCACCGAGATGTCGACGCTGTCCGTGACCCTGCCGCGCTGCACCTCCAGCCCGACCTTGCGCGCGCGGGGCCACACCTCCACGCTCACGGTCTGCGCGTTGGTCTCGCCGTTCGGATCGGCGAATTCCATCTCGGCGTGCAGCATGAGCGGCGCGTCCGCCAACGGGACGTCCACCCTGGCGCGGTAGCGGCCGGCCTGGTCGAGCGTGGCCCGGCGTTCGGCGAAGGACGGCGGGTCGATGGGCGCCCGGGCAAGGTCGGCGAACCGGTATCCGGGCACCGGGTCGTCCGCACCGGCCGTGTACCTGCCCCGGACCAGGATAGCCTGGTTCGCCGCCGAACCGCCGGCCAGGAACGCGAGGCTGCCCGCCAGGTCGACGACGGGCGCCTTGCCCTCGCCGCTGGCCCGCGCGTCCAGGCGCGCCTCGAACACGGGCAGGCGGAACGCTTCAACCTGAAATTCGCCGTAACTCAGTGCCCTGCCGTCGCCGCCCAGGATGGTGTAACGGTAGGTGCCCAACCGGGCGCCCGGCGGCACGGGCCACTGGTGCAGCGCGCTGCCGCGGGCGTCGAAGGCCAGCGCGGCCTCGTGCACGATGGCGCCGCTTTCGTGGACGATCCTGAGCTTGCCGGTCTGCGCGGGCGGGATCGTGTAACCGGTCGCGCCCGGCAGGCGCGCCACCGCCTGCATCGACAGCGTCTCGCCGGGGCTCAGCAGGGTCCGGTCGAGGATGGCATGGACGATCTGGCGCGGCGCTTCCGTGTACGGCAGGCCTGGGCGGTGCTGCAGGACCGCGACGTCGTCGCCATGGCGGGCGACGAACCACAGGCCATCGCTGGCGTTGCGGCAGGTGGCGGGCGCCAGCGGCCGGTCGATCCGCAAGCGACCCTGCGCGTCGGTGCGGCCGGAGAACAGGCGCTCGCCAATGCAATCGTGGATGTCGACGAGCGTGTCCGCCTGCGGAGCGCCGCTGTCGATGGCCGTCACCCAGACGAGCGATGCGTAGCGGTCGGACAGGCGCGCGTGGATGCGCAGATTGGTGAGCTGGACCAGGGCCATGCGCGCGTCGTCCCACTCTGGTGGGGTCTTGAAGCCCGGGAAGCGCGCCCCGATCGCCCTGGCGTCGGCCGCCAGGCGGGCGCGGTAGCGCGGGCTGTCGACTTCGACCAGCCAGGTGCCGTAGCCGGACAGGTTCATAGGGGCCAACTCCAGCGCGCGGCCCGACGGGGCGACTTCCTGGTCGACGTGCGTGCTGGCGGCCCGTGCGCCGATCTTGTCGAGGAGGGCGGCCGAACTTGCGAATGGCTGGTCGCGCGGCTCGTCGGCGGCGGTCTTGAGCCCGCCCAGCGCCGCGTTCCGGTGCAGGGCCAGCAGGATGGCGTTGCGGTCGCGGGCGCCTTCCAGGTGCCATGCCCGCACCGCCACCCTGGGCTCGGTATTGCGCAGGGCGAGTGCCCATCGGGCTTGCTGCCCGGGCTTCCACGGCACCACCCCCTGCTGCTGCGCCATGCCGGCATAGGCGGGCAAATGGCTCACCACGAGCGGCGCCGACTTCGGCGCCACCGTGCGGATGGTACGGCCGGTCACGTCGGTCATCGGCTTGCCGAAGACGGATGTCAGCTGCTCGCCTTCGGCCATCAGGGCGTCGGTCTGGAACCGGTTGGCATCGAACGCGCTGTAGGACGCGGGCTTCATGAGGTAGCGCCGGCCCGCGCCACCCGCCAGGACGATGTCGCCTTCCGCCGGCGGCACCATTTTTTCGGAAAATTCGAGGGTGACCGGCCCACGCGGATCGCATCCCGGCGTGCCGGCCATCACGGTGCATTGCACGGCCGCCGTCAGCGGCGGGCGCACGCGCAGGTTAAAGGGCTGGTCGAGCGCACCGGCCACGCCGCCACGGGAGCGGATGTCCTTGCCCCACAACCAGGTCACGTCGGCGTCGTCCGGCCATGTCTGGCTGCCGCAGCGGGCGACCAGCCGGTCCTGGTGGTTCTCCGCGCGCGGATTGGCCTTCCGATAGCGGTCCATGACGTCCTGCGCCTGCGCGCCGGCCAGCATGACGACCGGTTGCGCCACGCCATTCACGCTGCACCCCAGGTGGGCAAGCGACGCCGGGTCGACGGGGGCCGAGGGGACGAACAGGGCCACCGGCTCTTCAAGTGCCAGGCGCGGTTTGAGCGGGGATTGGAGGAACTGGATAGCGGCCTGCGGACCGCCGGTATCGAAGCGCCAGGACGCAGGCATCGCAACGGGTTGGCCCTTCAGGTCGTGGACGGGCAGCGGACGCACGGTACAGGCCACGCCATCCGGCAGCGCCCGCGGGAATTCGCCCACCCAGTTGCGTGCGTCGATCCAGTGGCCGACGGCCTTGAGGCCCGGGTCGCTGCAGGTCACGGTGGCCGGATCGCCAGCGCGGTCGTCGCCCAGCGCGGTGATGTCGTCGCTGAACCGCATCCGGACCTGGCGCACGTCGCGCGTCGTCGCGGCCGGTCCGACATCGACCACGGTGGTGGCGGCCGGCGCCGGCACGCTGGCCAGCATTGCGATCRGCAGGGCGGCGTGCGCGAGCGCGAGAGAGAGGGTAGGGCGGAAACTGGGCATCGGGTCTCTGGAATGTTATTATATTAACAATATAATGTTATCGGGCGATGCGTTGGAGACGAGTAGGACGGAAGCCAGTCTAGCAATATGTCTGTGTGGAAAATGCGCATATTTCCACGGCTGTCACGCCGGCAAAAGCGCCGACGATCTGTACGGCAATGTATGGAGCCCCTGCGCGGCTGGCATATTCTTCTTGCCGGTCCGCCATCTAGTCAATTGATTTTGCGCAACCCTGCTGCCGCTTTTGTGCGCTGCACAGTTCACGCATGTGATAGTGTCCTTTGGCTTTTGAATATGCTGCAGTTGTGTCAACTTGCAGCATCGCGCCGCAATCGGCGCCGATTTCCAGCCATATCACAGAGGATGACGATGAGCGCCAAGGTTTTTGTAGTCATAGTGACCTACAACGGATCCAAGTGGGTGACGCCGTGTTTTTCCAGCCTGCGCAAGTCGACCGTGCCCCTGCATACGATCGTGATCGACAATGGCTCGCAGGACGACACGCTGGCGCGCATCGCGGCCGAGTATCCGGAGGCCGAGATCGTCAACACGGGCAAGAACCTCGGTTTCGGCAAGGCGAACAACATTGGCATGGAACTGGCCTGGCGGYGCGGCGCGGACTATGTCTTCCTGCTCAACCAGGATGCCTGGATCGATCCGGACGCCGTCGAAAAGCTGGTCGACGCCTGCCAGCGGCATCCCGGCTACGGCGTCATCAGCCCGATGCACCTGAACGGCGCCGGTGACGGTCTCGATTACGGTTTTTCGAATTACATCGCGCCCAACAAGTGCAGGGGACTGTATTCCGACATCTTCCTGGGGCGCGTGCAGGACGTGTACGACGTCGGTTTCGTGAACGCCGCCGCCTGGATGATGACCAGGGAATGCCTGGAACGGGTCGGTGGCTTCAGCCCGTCGTTCTTCCATTACGGCGAGGACGACAATTACACGCAGCGCCTGCAGTTCCACAAGCTGAAGCTGGGCGTCCTGCCTGCGTCGCGGATCTATCACGACCGCGAACAGCGTCCGGCCAGCAAATATTTCCAGGCCGGCGAGACCTTCCGGCGCGAAGTCATCGCGCGCAGCTCGAATCCGAACGCGAATTTTTCCTTCGCCCGCGAATGGGTGTCCGTGTTTGCCCACCTCGGGTATGCCGTGGCGCGCCTGAACGTGGAGGACGTTAAATTGCAGCTGACCAAGGTCCGGCTGCTGGCGGCGATCGACAAGGTCACGCTCACCACCAATCTCGAGCGCAGCAAGACGGCCCGGGCCGCGTTCCTGGACCTGGATGCCGGCCACGCCGCGCCGACGTCGCGTCCGGCGGCGGGCCTCGTCTTGACCTGAAAGGATGGCACTACGACAAGTCATGTGCGTTCAATAACCGTGCTTACAACACTCTAGTGATCCTGAATAAGGTAGTGCTTGCGTCTTTCGCCTGCGCCAACTTATTCTGCTGTTCTCGGAGCACTTCGCATCATGCGCACGGTATGTCTTGTTGCTAACTTGTAATCCATAAAATGTTATTATCTCATCAGCACGGGGTGAGGTGAGCTGACTACCGCAGCATGAACGATGCTCTGCAAATGATGATGGCGTAAGTCGCCGTTGCCAGCAAGATGGGGCGACTTGTCGAGCATGCAGATGTTTCCGTGCTAATCAAAAGTTATCGTAATAGCAAATTCGCGGAACGGAATCAATATGAAGCCAGACGAGGTCATCGCAGTAGTAGGGTTGGGTTATGTCGGTTTGCCACTGGCTGTCGAGTTCGGCAAGATCGGCCCAACGATCGGGTTCGACTTATCGACGACGAAGGTCGAAAGCTACAAGAAATTTGTCGACCCCGCCGGTGAGGTTTCGACCGAACAATTGCGCTCAGCGCACCACCTGAGTGTCACGACCGATCCGGCTGCGCTGGCCCAGGCCGATTACATCCTGATCGGCGTACCGACGCCCGTCGACATCGCCCACGTGCCCGACTTCGCACCCCTGATCAGCGCCAGCGAGACCGTCGGCAAGCACATGAAGCGCGGTGCGATCGTCATTTACGAATCGACCGTGTATCCGGGCGCGACCGAGGAAGTCTGTATCCCCGTGCTGGAAAAATTCTCCGGCATGAAGTGGAAGGACGGTTTCCACGTCGGCTTCTCTCCCGAGCGCATCAACCCGGGCGACAAGGAACATACGCTGACCAACGTGATGAAGGTGGTCTCGGGCGACGACCAGGAAACCCTGGATCGCGTGGCCGCCATGTACGAGACCGTCGTCAAGGCCGGCGTGCACCGCGCGTCCAGCCTGAAGGTCGCGGAAGCGGCGAAGGTCATCGAGAACACGCAGCGCGACCTGAACATTGCGCTGATGAACGAACTGGCGATTATCTTCGACAAGATCGGCATCGATACGCTGGAAGTGCTGAAGGCCGCCGGTACGAAGTGGAACTTCCTGCCGTTCCGTCCGGGCCTGGTGGGTGGTCACTGCATCGGCGTCGATCCGTACTACCTGACGCACAAGGCCGAGATGATCGGCTACCACCCGCAGGTGATCCTGGCGGGGCGCCGCATCAACGACGGCATGGCCAAGTTCGTGGCCGAGAAGACGGTCAAGTCGATGATCTCGGCCGGTTTCCACGTCAAGGGTTCGAAAGTCAACGTGATCGGCCTGACGTTCAAGGAAAATTGCCCCGACCTGCGTAATTCCAAGGTCGCCGACATCGTGTATGAATTGCAGTCGTACGGCGTGGAAGTCCACGTGCATGATCCCGTCGCCGAAGCGGACGAGGCACAGCACGAATACGGTATTGCGTTGCAGAGCTGGGAAAGTCTGCCGAAGGCCGATGCGCTCATCGTCGCGGTGCCGCACAAGGAAGTGTTGGCACGTTCGCTGACGGATTTCCAGTCGAAGCTGAACGACGGTGGCTGTTTCGTCGACGTGAAGGCCCAGTTCGATCCGAACCGGATCCGCGAGGCCGGCTACTGCGTCTGGCGTTTGTGATGTATCGTCGGCATCCGGGCTTTGGCCAGGATGCCATGACTATCCGGTGGGTCGTGCCGAAGGCAGGCAGTTTGGTCCGGAGCTTGCCGTTTGCATGAAATGATGAGAATAATAATTCCAGGCTATTTTTGGCCTTATTCAGTTTCCCCGAGTCAAAATCTCTCGGGTACGCACGCGCGTACCCGGGTTAAACCATTTGTTCTGCAAGTTAGCAATAACAGGTATTCCGGAGGCAATTGTGCTTAGGATCTCTAATCACTATGTGTCGAAGATCGTATTCGTCCTGCTGTTCGTCGAAGTGCTGGTGCTGCTCGGCGCGGCCTACATCGGCGCGGCGGTGCGGTTCATGGAACTGGGCCAGAATGTCGGCCTGCCCAATATCGACCATCTCGATCATTTCTTCACGTCCGCCATCGCCTTCACCGCCGCGATCATTTTCAGCATGAGCGCGATGGGCATGTACCAGCTCGACTTCAACGAGGGCCTGCGACATCCGTTCTTCATGAAGCTGATGCCGTCGTTCCTGATGGGCTTCCTGATCCTGACGCTGGTGTTCTACGTCGCGCCGGACCTGTACTTCGGGCGCGGCATCCTGGCGCTCGTGTTCGGCATCGCCGCCGTCGGCATCTTCCTGGCGCGCATGGTGTTCTTCAAGACGTCCGAACTGCGCTTCCTGGAAACCCGCATCCTGTTCCTGGGCAGCGGTCCGCTGGCCAAGGAATGCTGCGACCTGGCGATGCAGAGCGCCAGCTACCACCGCTACAACATCGCCGGCTTCGTCCCGACGCCGACCGAGGAATTGTGCGTGCCGCCGACCAGCCTGCTGAAGTCGCGCGAGGGTGAATCGCTGGTCGCGCTGGCACGTCAGTACGGTGTCGAGGAAATCGTCGTCTCCGTGCAGAACCGCCGCGGCGGATTCCCGATCAAGGACCTGCTCGACTGCAAGCTGCAGGGTTTCAAGGTGACGGACGCCGCCACCTTCTTCGAGCGCGAAACCTGCCAGATCCGCGTCGATTCGCTGCAGCCGTCGTGGCTCGTGTTCGGCGGTGGCTTCGACCAGAGCTTCGTGCGCACGTTCATGAAGCGCAGCTTCGACATCGTCTGCAGCCTGATCATCATGATCCTGACCTTGCCGCTGATGCTGATGGCGGCGCTGGCCGTCAAGCTGGAAGACCGCGGCCCGGTGTTCTATTCGCAGGAGCGGGTCGGCAAGGACGGTGTGACGTTCTTCGTGCACAAGTTCCGCAGCATGCGCACGGACGCCGAAAAGGGCGGCAAGCCGCAGTGGGCGCAGCAGAACGATCCGCGCATCACGCKCGTCGGCAATTTCATGCGCAAGACGCGTATCGACGAGTTGCCGCAGGTGCTCAACGTGCTCAAGGGCGACATGTCGTTCGTCGGTCCGCGTCCCGAGCGCCAGTATTTTGTCGACCAGCTGATCGAAGTGGTTCCGTATTACAACGTGCGCCACAGCGTCAAGCCGGGCATCACCGGCTGGGCCCAGGTGCGCTACGGCTATGGTTCGTCGGCCGAGGACGCGCTGCAGAAACTGCAGTACGACCTGTATTATGTGAAGAACAACAGCCTGTTCCTGGACGTCCTGATCCTGATCGATACCCTGAAGGTCGTCCTGTTCCGCAGCGGCCGCTGATGCCGCCCGCAGCCGTCGCCGCCACCGGCGCGCGGCTGCGGTTGTCAACCGAATCGTGCCCAGTATCGTGATCAATATCGCAGCTTCCAGCTACGCACTGGCCGCCATGGGCTTTCTGGCACTGGGACTCGCCGTCCTGTCGGGCTGGCGCGGCAGTGCCCAGCGCGGCACGCTCAGTGCCGCCTGCCTGGCGACGGCCGTATGGGCCGGAGCGCTGGGCCTGGATGCGTTCGGGGGGATCCTGTGGAGCACGTCCGCCGCCGCACTCGAAGTGCTGCGCGACGGCACCTGGTCGCTGTTCTTCGTGGCGCTGCTCGGCCACTGGCGGCGCGATGAGGAAGGGGCGCCGACGCCCGCGATCCTCGGGCGTTTCCACGTGCCGCAGCCGTCTCTGCTGGTGGCGGGATGCGTCTACGCGCTGCTGCTGGCCGGCATCGGCTTCGCCCACTGGAACAATGAACTGCTGCCCATGCTGGGCCTGCCCCTGCTGATCGGCTACGTCGGCATGGCGGTGTACGGCATGCTGCTCGTCGAGCAGGTCTACCGCAACAAGACCATCGAGGAACGCTGGGCGATCAAGTTCGCCTGCCTGGGCATCGGCGGCATGTTCGCCTACGATTTTTATATGTACAGCAATGCGCTGCTGTTCCGCAAACTGAGCCCGGACCTGTGGACGGCGCGCGGTTTCGTCAACGCGCTGACCGTGCCGCTCGTGATGGCGTCGATGACGCGCCGCAAGTCGTGGACGACGTCGTTCGCCGTGTCGCGCCGCGTCGTGTTCCATTCGGCCGCGCTGTTCGGGTCGGCGATCTACCTGCTGGCCATGGGATCGGTCGGCTATTACCTGCGCTACGTCGGCGGCAGTTGGGGCACGGTGATGCAGACCGGCTTCCTGTTCGGCGCCATCTCCCTCCTGGGCGTAATCCTGTTTTCCGGCACGGCGCGCTCCTGGCTGAAGGTCTCGATCAGCAAGCACTTTTTCCGCTACAACTACGATTACCGCGAGGAGTGGATGCGCTTCACGCGCACGCTGTCCGAGCGCGGCCCGAACCTGGGCGAGCGCGCGATCCAGGCGCTGGCCGCCCTGGTCGAGAGCCCGGCCGGCACCTTGTGGCAGCGCGATACCGGCGGCCGCTTCACGGCCAAGGCGGGCTGGCAGGCGCCGGGCATCCACGTGGCCGAACCGGACAACACGCCGTTCTGCCGCTTCCTGGAAAGCACGCAGTGGGTCATCGACGTCGACGAATATGTCGAGCGTCCCGAGAAATACGAAGGCCTGGCGTTGCCGGACTGGCTGCTGGACACCCCGCGCCGCTGGCTGGTCGTGCCGCTGATGCTGCAGGAAAAGCTGTTCGGCTTCGTCGTGCTGCAGCGCGCGCGCAGCCCGCTGAAGCTGAACTGGGAAATCATCGACCTGCTCGAGATCGCCGGCAGCCAGGCCGCCAGCTACCTCGCGCAGGAAGACGCGGCCAATGCGCTGATGGTGGCGCGCCAGTTCGAGTCGTTCAACCGCATGTCGACGTTCGTCGTGCACGACCTCAAGAACCTCGTCGCCCAGCTGTCGCTGATGAACGCGAACGCGGAAAAGCACAAGGACAATCCGGAATTCCAGCGCGACATGCTGGAGACGCTGAACCACTCCGTGCAAAAGATGAAGCTGCTGCTGCAAAAGCTGTCGCGCAGCGAGAACGCCGAGAAGCCGCAACCGCTGGCCGTCGATACCGTCGTGCGCCAGGCGCTGGCGCTGAAGAGCGCGTTCGAACCGCAGCCGCAGCTGCTCGTCGAACAGGCCGGCCTGGTCGTGCTGGCCGACCGCGAACGCCTCGAGCGCGTGCTCGGCCACCTGATCCAGAACGCGATCGAAGCGACGCCGCGCGACGGCAACGTGCTGGTGCGCGTGGGGTCGGCCGGCGGCGGGCGCGAGCATGCCGTCGAAGTCGAGATCACCGACACCGGCGAAGGCATGACGGAAGAGTTCATCCGGGAGCGCCTGTTCAAGCCGTTCGACTCGACCAAGTCGGCCGGCATGGGTATCGGCGTGTTCGAGAGCCGGGAATACATCACCGAGCTGGGCGGGGCGCTGGAAGTGACCAGCCAGCCCACGCTCGGCACAACATTCAAGGTCGTCCTGCCGCTGCACCGGGTTGCGGCGGCCGCGACGATCGCCTGATAATAAGACACCATGACCCAACAAAAACCCAAGCTGTTGATCATCGAAGACGACCCGGGCCTGCAGAAGCAGTTGCGCTGGAGCCTGGATGCCTATGAGGTGGTGGTGGCCGGCGACCGCGAGGCGGCGCTGGCGCAGATCCGCCGCCACGAGCCGGCCGTGTGCACGATGGACCTGGGCCYGCCGCCCGATCCGGACGGTTCGACCGAAGGCCTGGCCACCCTGCAGCAGATCCTGGCGCTGGCGCCGGACACGCGCGTGATCGTCCTGACGGGCAACCAGGACCATGCCAACGCCGTCAAGGCGATCGGCATGGGCGCCTACGATTTCCACCAGAAGCCGGTCGACCCGGAAGTGCTGAACCTCGTGATCCAGCGCGCCTTTTTCCTGCACAACCTGCAGCAGGAAAACCGCCGCATGCAGCAGTCGCAGGCCGATTCGCCGCTGGCCGGCGTGATCTCGCGCGACCCCGGCATGCTCAAGGTCTGCCGCACGATCGAGAAGGTGGCGCCGACGTCGGCCTCCGTCATGCTGCTGGGCGAATCCGGCACCGGTAAAGAGGTGCTGGCGCGCGCCATCCACGCGCTGTCGCCGCGTTCCAAGGAACGCTTCATGGCGATCAACTGCGCGGCCATTCCGGAAAACCTGCTGGAGAGCGAGCTGTTCGGCTACGAAAAAGGCGCCTTCACGGGTGCGGCCAAGCAGACCAAGGGTAAAGTGGAATTGGCCCACGGCGGCACGTTCTTCCTCGACGAGGTGGGCGACCTGCCGATGGCGCTGCAGGCCAAGCTGCTGCGCTTCCTGCAGGAGCGCGTGATCGAGCGCATCGGCGGCCACGAGGAGATCCCCGTCGACGTGCGCATCGTCTGCGCGACGCACCAGAAGCTGAAGGACTTGTGCTCGCAGGGCCGCTTCCGCGAGGACCTGTACTATCGCTTGTCGGAAATCGTCGTGACGATCCCGCCGCTGTGCCAGCGCGAAGGCGATGCCGCGCTGCTGGCCCATCACTTCAAGAACAAGTTCTGCGCGCAGGAATCGCGCGCCACGCTGCATTTCGCGCCGGACGCGCTGGCCGCGATCGAGGGCTATCAATGGCCCGGCAACGTGCGCGAGATGGAAAACTGCATCAAGCGCGCCGTCATCATGGCCGATGCGAACACCATCGTTGCCGACGACCTGGGCCTGCCCGACACGGGTGCCGAGGAAGAACCGCTGAACCTGCGCCAGGTGCGCGACGAGGCCGAGTACAAGGCCATCGTCAAGGCACTGGCGCGCACCGACGGGAACATCGTCAAGGCCTCCGAGATGCTGGGCGTGAGCCGGCCCACGCTGTACGACCTGATGGGCCGCCACGGCATCAAGGCCAGCGCGTGACCCTGGCCAGGCTGGCGCGCCGCGGCCTGCTGGCGGCGGGCGTCTGCACCGTGCTGCTCGCGGCCGCGCTGCCGGTCGCCATCGATCGCGTGGGYGTCGCGCCGCGCACGCTCGCACCCTATATCGAAAAGCGCACCAGCGGCCATAACCCCGCCATCGAAGGCGCGGGCCGCCGCGTCGCCGCGGTGCTGATGGCGCTCGACCGCACGGCAGGGGACGCGCCGCTGCGGTCGCCGGCCCTCGGCGCGGGCGCGCAG
>NZ_JBFUDR010000096.1:0-20361 GCF_056404615.1 Massilia sp. P2_C2
CTCCGAATACCTGCCGGCAGTGCTGGCGGGCTTCATGGCGCGCCATCCGGACGTCGACATCGACCTGGAAGAGCGTACCTCCAGCGACATCGCGCGCGCGGTGCGCGAAGGCGGCGCCGATCTCGGCATCGTGGCCGACACGGTCGACCTGTCGGGACTGGAGAGCTTCCCGTTCTGTACCGACCGCCTCGTGGCCGTCGCGCAGCCGGCGCTGGCACGCTCGCTCGTCGCGCAGGATGGGCAGGTGGTGGCGTTCGCGCGGCTCGTGGACTTCGACCACGTCTGCCTCACGGGCGACAGCGCCCTGTTCCGCTACCTGAGCCAGCAGGCCGAGCGCGCCGGCCGCACATTGCGCGCGCGCGTGCGCCTGCGCAGCTTCGACGCGGTGTGCCGGATGGTGGAGAGCGGGGTCGGGATCGGCATCGTGTCCGAACCGGCCGCACGGCGCTGCGCGCGCACGATGGACATCGCCGTGCTCGACCTGGCCGATGCGTGGGCGCTGCGGCAGCTGTCGCTGTGCATGCGCAGCTTTGACGGGTTGCCGCGGCATGCGCAGCAGCTGGTCGAAGAGATACGGGCGTGACACACGCATGGTGGGCTCGGGGAGCCCACCCTACGGCAACGTGACAATCGTAGGGTGGGCACCCCGTGCCCACCAAACGCCTGCATGATCAACGGCTGGAGACCATCACATCAGGCTTGAATTCCCAATTCTTCCACGCCGCCAGCACCGCATTCGGATACTCGGGCTTGCCGCGGCTGCCGTTGTAGCGGCCGAGGGCGAGATACAGATTGCCCCCTTCCATGTCGATATACATACGCAGGATCGAGCAGCCGTAGCGCAGATTGGTCTGCATGTCGAACAGCGCGCGCCGGTTCGAATCGCCGATCACCTTCGTCCAGAACGGCATCACCTGCATGTAGCCGCGCGCGCCGACCATCGACACGGCGTACTTGCGGTACGCCGATTCGACCTGGATCAGGCCCAGCACGAGCCCCGGATCGAGCCCCGCGCGCGTGGCTTCGTACCACGCCGATTCGAGGAATTCCGTGCGCGTCTGGTCGTCCGGCAGGCGCCGCTTGAGGCGTGCCGACATCGCGTCGAACCATTGTTGATAACGGACGCGCGCGACCTCGTCGCGGAACACCGGCTTCGGCGGACGGCCGTCGCGGATCGCGTGTTCGAGCGCGAGACGGACCGCGTCTCCCAGCGCTTCTTCTTTCTGGTTGCCGGCCTGCGCTACGCCGCTGCTCATCAATGCAGCGGCCAGCAAGACCGGGCCGAGCCGGGCGGCTGCCCGGCTGATCAACCGTCGTGCCATCACTTACCCAGTTTGCCCTTGATGAAGCCGACCATGTCGGCGACCGGAACGGCCGTCGCCTCGGCATCGCGGCGGCCCTGGTATTCCAGGTTGCCTTCCTTGAGGCCGCGCTCGCCGATCACGACGCGGTGCGGCACGCCGACCAGTTCCCAGTCGGCGAACATGGCGCCCGGACGCAGGCCGCGGTCGTCGACGATGACGTCCACGCCGGCCGCCTGCAGCTCGGCATACAGGCGATCGGTCTCGGTTTTTACCAGTTCGCTGCGGTCATACCCCATCGGGCACAGCACCAGTTCGAACGGCGCGATGGCGTCCGGCCAGACGATGCCCTTGTCGTCGAAATTCTGCTCGATGGCCGCGCCCAGGATACGGGTCACGCCGATGCCGTAGCAACCCATCTGCATCGGCGCCGGCTGGCCCTTCTCGTCCAGGTAGACGCAGTCCATGGCGGCGGAGTACGCGGTCCCCAGCTGGAACACGTGGCCCACTTCGATGCCGCGCTCGATCGCAAGCTTGCCCTTGCCGTCCGGCGACGCATCGCCTTCGACCACGTTGCGCAGGTCGGCGACGACAGGTTCCGGCAGGTCGCGGCCCCAGTTGACACCCGTCAGGTGGTATTCGGCCTCGTTGGCACCGCACACGAAGTCCGACATGTTGGCGACGGTGCGGTCGGCCACGATGTTGACCGGCTGCTTCGGACCGACCGGACCGATATAGCCCGGCACGGTGCCGTAGGCGTCCTGGATTTCGGCTTCGTTGGCGAAACGGAAGTCCTTCAGGCCCGGGACCTTGCTGACCTTGACTTCGTTCAGGTCATGGTCGGCGCGCAGCAGCAGCAGCCAGTTTTCCTTGACCTGCTTGCCGTCGAGCTCTTTCTCGACCGTCAATGCGATCGCCTTCACGTTCCTGGCCAGCTCGATGCCGAGCAACTTGGCGACCTGCTCGCACTTGGTCGAGTTCGGCGTCAATACCTTCGTCAGCGGCTCGGTGGCCGCGCCGCGCTCGGCGATCAGCGGCAGCGCCTCGGCCGCTTCCATGTTGGCGGCGTAGTCCGAGTTCGGGCAATAGACGAGCGCATCCTCGCCGGTGCTGGCGATCACGTGGAATTCGTGCGAACCGGTGCCGCCGATTGCGCCGTTGTCGGCCGCGACGGCGCGGAACTTCAGGCCGAAGCGGTTGAAGATGTTGACGTAGGCGTTGAACATCGTCTCGTAAGACTTCTGCATGCCTTCGACGTCACGGTCGAACGAATACGCATCCTTCATCGTGAATTCGCGGCCGCGCATCAGGCCGAAACGGGGACGGCGCTCGTCGCGGAATTTCGTCTGGATGTGATAAAAATTCAACGGCAGCTGGCGGTACGATTTGACTTCCGTGCGCACGACGTCGGTGACGACTTCTTCCGACGTGGGCTGCAGCGCGAAATCGCGGCCGTGGCGGTCCTTGAGACGGAGCAGTTCCGGCCCCATCTTATCCCAGCGGCCAGTCTCCTGCCACAGCTCGGCCGGCTGCACCATCGGCATCAGGAGTTCGATCGCGCCTGCGTTGTTCATCTCTTCGCGGATGATGCCCTCGACCTTGCGAATCACACGCAGGCCCAGCGGCATGTACGTGTAGATGCCGGAGCCGAGTCGCTTGATCATCCCGGCGCGCATCATCAGTTTATGGCTGACGATCTCGGCGTCGGAGGGCGCTTCTTTGAGCGTTGAAATAAAAAATCGTGAGGCGCGCATATCTGTGAATTCTTTTTAAAAAGAGAGGGTTATAATCGACCTAATTTTAAAGGATTAGCTGGCTGATGCATCCAATCTTTATACAAATGGGTCCGAAACAAGTGGTGCATGCTGTTGTTCCTGTGCAGGTAAACGATGGAAGCACCTGACGGGGGCTTGCAAAAACGTCAAGTGGCGACGCGGCAGGTTCGGCAAGCTCCAGGATTTGTAAGTAAAAATGTAAGAGAGATCGGCCGGCAGAAAGTTTCGAGGTGAATTATGCTCGATCGTGAAGGGTTTCGCCCCAACGTCGGCATCATCCTGCTGAACGCCAACAACGAGGTGTGGTGGGGCAAGCGGGTGCGTGAGCATTCTTGGCAATTTCCGCAAGGGGGTATCAAATACGGCGAGACGCCGGAACAGGCGATGTACCGCGAGCTCGAGGAAGAAATCGGCCTGCGCCAGGAGCACGTCAAGATCGTGGGCCGCACCCGCGACTGGCTGCGCTACGAGGTGCCCGATCACTTCATCAAGCGCGAAGTGCGTGGTCACTATCGCGGGCAGAAGCAGATCTGGTTCCTGCTGCGCATGGTTGCACGCGACAACGACGTCAACCTGCGCCTGACCGACCATCCCGAATTCGACGCCTGGCGCTGGCACGACTACTGGGTGCCGCTGGACGTGGTCATTGAATTCAAGCGCGAAGTGTACCAGCGCGCCCTGCAGGAGCTGTCGCGTTTCATTACCTGGCCCGCGAACGGCGAACGCCGCCACAGCTCGCGCTACCTGCGGCAGCCGCATGAACGACGTGGCCAGAATGGCAACGGCAACGGCGGCAAGACAGCGGCCAATACCGCCAACTCCGGCAACGCCAGCAGCAAGGCGGTGGCAGTGGCCAGCAAGGCGATTGCGGATGCCGCCGGCAGTTCCAAGCTGGTGTTGGCGCAGCAAGGGGCGACGCGCAAGGAGTGATATCCGCCAGTAGCGCGAAAGCAACAATGTAAAGGCGACGCAGCCGTGCGAACGGTTGCGGTCGCCTTTTTACATTTTGGTAATGTATTTTTTGCAAAATTGCGCGGTAGAATCATTGTCATGATGATCGCTACCCTGCCCCGGCCTGTCTGGCTGCCGTCCCTGCTGCTGGCCGTGCTGTGCGCGTCGCCGCTTGCCCACGCCGACGACACGCCGCCCAAATGCACCTACGTCGAAGTCGCGAACCTGCCCATCCGCTACGTCGGCGAAGGCCTGGAGCCCGCAGTCGAAGGCACGATCAACGACACACCGGCCACGATGCTGATCGACACGGGTTCCGACCGGACTCTCATGACGATGAACGCCGCGACCCGCCGCGACCTCACCCTGCACATGACAGGGCGTTTTGTCGAAGGCATCGGCGGGCTCTCGCGCCTGTATGCCGCGCGGCTGAAGGATTTTTCGATCGGCCCGGCGCATGCCGGCCGCCATCCCGAACTGACCGTGATCGGCAGTACCTCGTTCACGCCGCGCTACGACGCCATCGTCGGCGCCCCGTTCCTGCTGCAGGCGGACCTGGAGCTCGACCTGCGCGCCAAGCAGATGAAGTTCTACCGTCCGCTCGAATGCCGCAAGACCGAGCTGCTCCTGTGGAAGGAGAACACGATCGTGCTGCCAACCGAGGGCGGCTACGACCGCAGCCCGAATCCGCACTTCAAGGTCGTCGTCAACGGCCGCGAACTGGACGCCATGATCGACTCGGGTGCACACCGCAGCTTCCTGATGCTGAACGCGGCAAAGAAGGCCGGCATCGACGTGAACGGCCCGGGCGCGGTGCGCATGCGCGACGCCGGCGGGGTCGGCTCCGACCGCGCGCCGCACTGGATCGCCCCCGTCAAGACGGTCAAGATCGGCGATGAAACCATCAGCAACGTCGAACTGGGCATCATCGATTCGCAGGGCGCGCGCACGGCCGACCTGTACCTGGGCCAGGACTTCCTGCGCTCGCACCGCGTGCTGTTCGCGATGAGCCAGGACAAGCTGTACATCGCCTACCTGGGCGGCGACGTGTTTACGCGCGGCACGGGGCTGGAAGCCTGGATGCGCGCCGAGGCCGACGGCGGCAACGCGGACGCCCGGTATGCGCTCGCCCAGATCTACGCCAACGGCCGCGGCGTACCGCGTGATCCGATCCAGGCCGGCGTCTGGCTGGACATGGCGGCAAATGGGGGCCAGCCGAATGCCAGCCTGCTGCGCGGCCGCCGGCAGATGCTGGCCGGACACGTGGACGAAGCGATTCCGCAACTGCGGCGCGCGCTCGACCAGTTGCCGGCCGACCGCCTGGGCCCGCTCTGGCTGTACATCGCGCGCGTGCGTCATGGCGAGGCCGACCTGGCGAAGACCGAACTGGAAGCCGCGCTGAAGCAGCAGAAGGAAGACGACTGGCCCGCGCCGATCGCCGACTTCTACCTCGGCAAGACGAACGCCGCGCGCCTGCTGGAAGAAGCGGGCAAGGACGCGAAGCTCGCCCACGCGCGCACGTGCATGGCCAACGCCTACATGGCGGAGTGGCATGACGCCCGGGGCGACGCGGCCGAGGCAAGCGCCCTCAAGACCACGCTGCGCACGAGCTGCGCGCCTGCCGCCGCTGCCCCGCAACGTCCCGCCGCGCCGGCGTCGGCTTCCACGCCGCTCCCGACCGGCGGCGCCGCACCGGCCGGCACGCTCTCCAACTGATCGTCATCCGCCAGGGTCGCACGGGCCGGCGCTGCCGCACTGCGACCCCGCCGGCGGGATGCGCAGCGGCACGCTACAATGCGCCCTTCCCCCAGTTTTTCCAACGGTTCCCGCCATGTTCACCCCCTCCTCCCACGACGTCCGCCGCTTCTTCTGCGAGGCCCTGCGCAAGCGCCGCGCCGGCGAGATCCTGACCCCGATGGACGCCATCGCCGCCGACTGGATCGAGCAGCACCCCGAATACCACGACGAGCTGGGGAACGCGGAGGAAGCCGTGGCGCGCGATTATGCCGTCGAAGGCGGCAAGCCGAATCCGTTCCTGCACCTGTCGATGCACCTGTCGATCACGGAACAGGTGTCGATCGACCAGCCGCGCGGCATCCGCGCCGCGTTCGAAGCCCTGGCCAGCCGCGTGGGCGAGCACGAGGCGCACCACGAGATCATGGAATGCCTGGGCGAGATGATCTGGTCGGCGCAGCGCCACGGCACGCAGCCCGATACGGCGGCCTACGTCGATTGCGTGCGCCGGCGCGTGCGCTGAACGGCGCCCCAAACGAAAAATCCCTCGCCCCGGCAATGCGGGCGAGGGATTTTTTGTTGGCGCGAAGCCGCGTCAGCGTTTCGTGACGAGCGGTCCCGGCAGGCTTTGCAGGTAGGCGGCGATGTCCGCCATGTCGCGGTCGGACAGCGGCTGGGCCATGCCGGCCATGATCGGGTTGCTGCGGCCGTTGGATGCCTTGTTGCCGCGCTTGTACGCGGTCAGGGCGTGCACGAGGTAGTCGGCGTGCTGGCCGGCCAGCTTCGGGTAGCTGGGGTCGATCGGCGTCTTGTAGTCGGCGCCGTGGCAGGACGCGCAATTGTATTTTTTCGCCAGTTCGGCGCCGTTGGCGGCATTGCCCGATGCGAGCGCCTGGCCCGACAGGGCAAAGGCGGCGGCACCCAGGGACAGCGCGACGATCAGTTTATTCATGGCGCGTCTCCTTACCTGGCCGGGGTCTGTTGCGAATAATAGGCGGCGATGTCGGCGATGTCCTGGTCGGACAGGCTGGCCGCGATACCACGCATGGACGGGTGGTTGCGGTCGCCTTTTTTATATGCCTGCAGCGCGGCTTCGATGTACTTCGCCGACTGTCCGCCGATCTTCGGTACGCGATAGACTTCAGGGAACGAGCCCTTGTACTCGGGGATGCCGTGGCAGCCGATACACTGCTCGATCTTGTTGGGTGCTGCCTTGGGATTGCCGACGATGTCGGCTGCGCTGGCCGTGCCGGCCAGCGAGGCGCCGGCAAGCACGAGTAATGCTGTTGAAATTTTCATGGATGACCTATCGTTGGGTTGAATCGATAGGGCGCCTTGCGACCCGTGCGGCGGCAGCAGGTTTTCTAGACCCCCGGTACTGCAACTGCAATGGCATTTTTGCCACGATCCAATCGATTCTATCCGAAGAATATAGTCGAGTCCATTGGGCAGCGCAGCATGGACGCCCTGCCCGCCTCGGCGTTCTGGCATATACTCGTTGGCACCCCATACGAACTGCACAGGCCCATGCACGCACCCCGACGCTTCGAAGGCAGCGACAACTATGTCGCCACCGATGACCTGAAACTGGCGGTCAACGCCGCCCTCACCCTGGCCCGGCCGCTGCTGATCAAGGGCGAACCCGGCACCGGCAAGACCATGCTGGCCGAAGAGGTCGCGGCCGCGCTGGACATGCCGCTGCTGCAGTGGCACATCAAGTCCACGACCAAGGCCCAGCAGGGGCTGTACGAATACGACGCCGTCTCACGCCTGCGCGACTCGCAGCTGGGCGACGAGCGCGTGCGCGACATCCACAACTACATCGTCAGGGGCGTGCTGTGGCAGGCGTTCACGTCGCCCGAGCCGGTGGTGCTGCTGATCGACGAGATCGACAAGGCCGACATCGAATTCCCGAACGACCTGCTGCGCGAACTGGACCGCATGGAGTTCTACGTGTACGAGACGCGCGAGCTGGTCGTGGCGAAGCACCGTCCCCTCGTCATCATCACGTCGAACAACGAGAAGGACTTGCCGGACGCCTTCCTGCGCCGCTGCTTCTTCCACTACATCAAATTCCCCGACCGCGACACGATGACCGAGATCGTGAAGGTCCACTATCCCACGTTGAAGGCGGACCTGCTGGCCGCCGCACTGCAGAGTTTTTATGAATTGCGCGACGTCCCGGGTCTCAAGAAGAAGCCGTCGACGTCGGAATTCCTCGACTGGCTGAAGCTCCTGCTGGCCGAGGACATCCCCATCGACGCGCTGCGCACCCAGGACGGCAAGACGATCGTGCCGCCGCTGGCCGGCGCCCTGCTGAAGAACGAACAGGACGTGAGCCTGTTCGAGCGCCTGGTGGCGATGGCGAGGCATAACCGATGATCCGCGTCGATTCCGTCACGCTGGAGTTCAACGGCGTGCGCCTGGAACCGCTGGCGCCGCACCACCTGGACGGCCTGCGCGCGGCGGCCCGGGACGGCGAGCTGTGGAACCTGCGCGTGACGTCCGTGCCCGAGCCGCAGGACACGGAAGCGTACATCCGCACGGCGCTGGAGACGGCGAACCGCGTCGCCTTCGCCGTCGTCGACGTGTCCAGCGACACGGTGATGGGCACCACGAGCTACCACGACATCATGCCCGCCATCGACCGCGTCGAGATCGGCTACACGTGGTATGCGAAGAGCCGCCAGCGCAGCCACGTCAATACCAGCTGCAAGCTCCTGCTGCTGTCGCACGCGTTCGACACGCTGGGCTGCGCCGTCGTCGGCCTGCGCACCGATAATTTTAATTTCGCGTCGCAGGCCGCCATCGAGCGCCTGGGCGCGAAGAAGGATGGCGTGATCCGCCACCACGCGCCGCGCCGCGACGGCACCGTCCGCGATACGGTCATGTACAGCATCGTGCGCGGCGAGTGGCCCGAGATCAAGTCGCACCTGCACGATCGCCTGGCGCGCCACGGCAGCTGAAGGGGCGCGGCATGCTGATCGACTTCTTCTTCACCCTGCGCGACGCCAGGGTACCCGTCACGATCAAGGAATTCCTCACCTTGCTCGAAGCGCTGCAGCGGCAGGTGATCGCGCCGTCGCTCGACGAGTTTTATTATCTCGCGCGCCTGACGCTGGTGAAGGACGAAGCCCATTTCGACAAGTTCGACCGCGCGTTCGGCGCCTTCTTCAAGGGCATCGAGACCGTGTTCGATGCGAAGGCCGACATCCCGTTGGACTGGTTGCTGAAACGCCTGGAGCGCGAACTGACGCCGGAGCAGAAGGCGCAACTGCAAAAGCTCGGCTACGACAAGCTGATGGAACGGTTGCAGGAATTGCTGAAGGAGCAGAAAGAACGCCACRAAGGCGGCAGCAAGTGGATCGGCACGGGCGGCACGTCGCCGTTCGGAAACGGCGGCACGAACCCCGAAGGTATCCGGATTGGTGGCAAAGGGGGCAACCGGTCCGCCGTGAAAGTCTGGGACCAGCGCACCTACCGCGACTACGACGGCGAACGCGAACTGGGCATCCGCAACATCAAGGTCGCGCTGCGCCGCCTGCGCCGCTTCGCACGCCAGGGCGCGGCCGACGAGCTCGCGCTGGACGAGACGATCCGCTCCACCGCGAACAACGCCGGCTGGCTCGACATCAGGATGCAGCCCGAGCGGCGCAACCGCATCAAGGTGCTGATGCTGCTGGACGTGGGCGGCACGATGGACGACCACATCGAGCGCACCGAAGAGCTGTTCTCGGCCGCGAAGGCCGAGTTCAAGCACATGGACTTCTTCTACTTCCACAACTGCGTGTACGACCACCTGTGGAAGCACAACCGGCGCCGCCATGCCGAGCGCTTCCCCACCTGGGACGTGCTGCGCACCTACCCGCCCGACACGCGCCTGATCTTCGTGGGCGACGCCACGATGAGCCCTTACGAGATACTGGCGCCGGGYGGTTCCGTGGAATATGCCAACGACGAAGCGGGCGCCGAATGGCTGGCGCGCTTCTGCCACGCGTTTCCGAAATTCGCCTGGCTGAACCCGGAGCCCGAGCATTTGTGGCAGTACCGGCAGTCGATTGCCATCGTGCGTCAGATCATGGGCAATCGCATGTTTCCGGTGACGATGGATGGGCTCGAACGGGCGATGCGCCTGCTCAGCAAATAACATACCGTTGGCATACCAACATAGGGTGGGCGTTTGAGGCCGGGGGCCTCAAACGAGACGTGCCCACGCGTGACGTATGCGTCGTGCCGGCGTTCGCGTGGGCACAGGGGTGCCCACCCTACGCAATCGTGCGGACATATCTCTCTTGTAGAATCGGCCCTGCGTCATAACATTTTGACAAAGGAGCGGACATGCGGGATTTCCTGGCAATCCTGACCAGCCTGGCCTGGCCGTTCGCGATCACGGTGGCCTGGCTGGTCGGTGAATTCGGGCAGCGCTGGACGGGCCTGCCGCGCATCAGTTTTTATGGCCTCGTCGGCTTCGTGCTCGCGGCACCCCAGCTGGGCGTGCTGCCGCGGCCGGAAACCGGCACGGCGCTGCTGCTGGCCGACGTGGCGTTCGGGCTGATCCTGTTCGAGCTCGGCTACCGCATCAACCTGCGCTGGCTGCGCACGAATCCGTGGATCGGCATCACGGGCCTCGTCGAAGCGGGCCTCACCTTCATCGGCGTGTACCTCGTCGCGGACGCGTTCGGCGCACCGCTGTTCGACAGGCTGATGCTCGCATCGCTGTCGATGGCGACGTCGCCGGCGACCGTCGTCCGCGTCATCAACGAGCAGAAAAGCTCGGGCCAGGTGACGGAGCGCGCTCTGCACCTGTGCGCGCTGAACTGCGTGCTGGCCGTGTTCGCATTCAACGCCACCGTCGGCCTGTGGATCTTCCGCACGTCCGAGGACGTCGGCGACGCGCTGTGGAACAGCCTCGTCGTGCTCGGCGTCTCGGCGTTCACGGGTGCCGTGTTCGGCCTTATCGTACCGGGCGTGCTGCGCCTGCTCGGCAAGCTCGCGCAGGATGCCACCGTCGCGTTCGCACTGGCCGTGATCCTGCTCGTCGCGATCACATACACGCTGGGCCTGTCGCCGGTCGTCGCCGCGCTCGCGTTCGGGCTGATGGCGCGCCATCGCCGCGTCGCGTTCAGCCAGGCGCAGCGCAATTTCGGCGCACTCGGTGAACTCCTGACCGTCGTACTGTTCGTGTTCGCCGCGTCCACGCTCGACTGGCGCAGCGTGTGGGCCGGCGCGGCGCTCGCCGTGGCGCTCGTCCTCGTGCGCCTGCTCGCCAAGACGGCCGGCGTGACGGCGTTCGCGCACCTGTCCGGCATCTCGTGGCGCAAGGGCGCGCTGACGGGCGTGGCGCTGGCGCCGCTGTCCGTATTCGTGATCCTCCTGATCGAGCATGCGCGCCACGCGGGCGTGGCGGTCGTCGAGGAACTGCGGGCGGTGGCGGCCGTCACGATGCTGCTCGAAGTGTTCGGACCCATCATCCTGCAGCGCGCCCTCGTGTGGGCGCGCGAGGCGCCGGAGGTGAACTCTGATCAAAAAGAAATGCGCAAAGGTGCGCAGCCATGAATGGACGTCTATGAATAACAGTGTGATTGGATTGAACTTGCCGGATCCGCCAAAGTCGAACAGGGCGTTTCCTCACGATTCATTTTCTATGCTTCTGGCCCATCGCATCCGGCTTGACCCGACGCCCGCGCAGCGCGACTATTTCGCACGCGCTGCCGGTACCGCGCGGCGCGTCTGGAACTGGGCACTGGCCGAGTGGAACCGCCAAGTCGCCGCGGGCCTGAAGCCGAGTGCGCTGGCGCTGAAGAAGCAGTTCAACCGCATCAAGTATTCTGATCCGGACTGGCTGGACGACAACGGCCAGCCTTGGCTGCGCACCATCCACCGCGATGCTCACGCCCAGCCCTTCGCCAACCTCGCGAAAGCGTGGTCCCGCTACTTCGACCAGCGCCGCGTCGGCCAGCAGACGCACCGACCGCGTTTCAAAAAGAAGGGACGTTGCCGCGATGTGTTCTATCTGGCAAACGATAGATTCCGGCTTGATGGGATGACGGTCATGCTGCCGAAGCTCGGCCGGGTACCGCTGCATGAACATCTGCGCTGGCCCGGCAAGGTTATGGGCGCGAGCGTCAGCCGCAATGCCGACCACTGGTATCTCGCCGTATGCGTCGACGTACCGGATGACGTCGCGCACCTGAACCGCAGTGGCGACGGCATCACCGGCGTCGACTTGGGCGTAAGCGCGGCCGCCACGCTATCCAGCGGAGAGAAGATCGCCGCACCGCGCCCACTCGTGGCGGCGCTGCGACGCCTGCGCATCCGCTCGCGGCGTCAGTCTCGCAAGCTGGAAGCGGTCAAGACAGCCACCGGGATCGAAGGACCGATCCCGAAAGGCACACGGCTGCCGGTATCGAAGAACCGGACGTGTGGCGCCCGCGCACTGGCGCGGCTGCACGAGCGCATCGCCCGCGTGCGCGCCGACTTCATGCACAAGCTGACCACCCGGTTGTGCCGCGAGAATCACGCAATCGTAATCGAGGACTTGAATGTGCACGGAATGTTGACCAACGCCCGCCTGGCGCGCGCGATCTCCGACGTTGGCTTTTATGAATTCAGGCGCCAGCTGCAGTACAAGGCCACGCGCTACGGCACCCAACTCGTGCTGGCTGACCGCTGGTACCCATCGAGCAAGCTGTGTTCGGTGTGCGGCGTCAAGTATGCGGCGCTGGCGCTGGGGGAACGCAGCTGGACCTGCGCCACATGTGGTACACACCACGACCGCGACGTGAACGCGGCGATCAATCTACAACGGCTCGCAACCGGCGTCCTGGTGACGCAGTCTGCGCTACCCGTGGCGAGTCCGGCGGCGATGCTGGGCACTGCCGCCGGCGATGTGCCGGCGGGAGGCGGGAAAGTCACGCCTGTCAGGCACGAGCACGGTCAGCAGGACGGCTCGGGGCAGGAAAAGAACGGTGCGCGCATGTGCGCACGTTTTTGAAAGCAGGTGAATCATGCCGCTTGAACCCTTCGCCACGTCGGCGCCGCTCACGTTCGGCGTCGAGCTGGAACTGCAGCTCATCAGCCTGTCCGACTTCGACCTCACGCCGGCCAGCCCGGACCTGATGCACCTGCTCAAGCGCAAGCCCTTCCCCGGCAACGTCACGCCCGAGATCACGGAAAGCATGATCGAGATAAATTCGAGCGTGCAGACGGGCTACCGCGCGCTGCTGGCGGAACTGCTCGACATCCGCGATACGCTCGTCGCCGCCGGCGACGTGCTGAACATCGGTATCTGCGGCGGCGGCACGCATCCGTTCCAGCACTGGTCCGAGCAGCGCATCTCGGCCAAGCCGCGCTACCAGGAATTGTCGGCGCTGTACGGCTACCTGGCCAAGCAGTTCACCGTGTTCGGCCAGCACGTGCACATCGGTTGCGCCAGCGGAGACGACGCCTTGTTCCTGCTGCACGCACTGTCGCGCTACATCCCGCACTTCATCGCCTTGTCCGCCTCGTCGCCGTTCGTGCAGGGTCACGACAGCGGCTTCGATTCGGCGCGCCTGAATTCCGTCTCGGCCTTTCCCCTGAGCGGCCGCGCGCCCTTCACGCTCAGCTGGGACGACTTCGCCAACGTCTATTTCGCCAAGATGGAGCGCACGCGCATCATCAAGAGCATGAAGGATTTCTACTGGGACCTGCGGCCCAAGCCGGAATACGGCACGATCGAGCTGCGCGTGTGCGACACCCCACTGACCGTGGAGCGGGCCGCCGCACTGGCCGCCTACCTGCAGGCGCTGTGCCGCCACCTGCTCGAACGCCGCGAAGCGCCACCGCTCGAGGACGACTACCTCGTCTACAACTACAACCGCTTCCAGGCCAGCCGCTTCGGCATCGACGGCGTGATCACCCATCCGAAGACCTACGAGCAGCTCCCGCTGCGCGAAGACATCATCGCCACCCTGGACCTGATGGAGCCGCATGCGCAAGCGCTGGGCAGCCTGGAGGCATTGCTGCATTTGGCCGCGGCGGCCAGCGACGGCGGCGACGCGAGCTTCCTGCGCGGGCAGTACGAACGCCAGGGCAGCGCGGAGGGCATGGTCGATGCGGCGATCCGGCGCTTCCGCGGCCGATAAATTTTTTTGTCCGCGTGTCGATCCGGCGTCGGCCCGTTCGTCGTAGTATCAGAGGGATGTCCTCTGCTAACTCACGCCATGGAGACCGATCATGTCCACGAATACCGTCGAATTGCACCGCGTCCTGAAATCCACCGCCGACCGCGTCTACCGCGCCTTTCTCACGCCCGCCGCCGTCGCCAAATGGCTGCCGCCGCATGGCTTCACCTGCACCGTGCACGAGCAGGATGCCCGCGTCGGCGGCCGCTACAGGATGTCGTTCACGAATTTCACGACGGGCGGCAGCCACTCGTTCGGCGGCGAATACCTCGAATTGGAACCGGGCGTCCGCCTGCGCTACACGGCCGAATTCGACGATCCCAACCTGCCCGGCCGCATGCAGACGACCGTGCAGCTGCGCGAGGTGTTCTGCGGCGTCGAGATCAAGGTGAAGCAGGAAGGCATCCCGGCCGCGATTCCCGCCGAGATGTGCTATCTCGGCTGGCAGGAATCGCTGCAACTGCTCGCGCAACTCGTCGAGCCCGAGATCAAGGAGTAATTCTGCCGCGTTCAGAACTGTAGGGTGGRCACAGGGGTGCCCACCCTACGATCTAAGGAATAACCCCGCCGGGCCTGTCCGGTCAGAGCCGGGTTTCGCGCGCCGCGCGCAGGAATTCGTCGAGCACGGGCGTGCAGTCGAGCAGGTCGCCGCCGGTGGCACGGTGGAATTCCGGATGCCACTGCAGGCCCATCACGAAGGGCGCGCGCTGGTAGCGGATGGCCTCGACGACGCCATCCGGTTCCGAGATCGCTTCCACGTGGATGTCGCGCCCCAGCTCCTTGACGGCCTGGTGGTGGATCGAATTCACGACGGCGCGCTCGTGCCTGGGGAACATCTTGCGCAGCGACGAGCCGTGCGGAAACACGATCGGGTGGCGGTGCGCGTCGTAGATGTCGTGCACGTGCGGCTGGGAACCGGGAAGATTGGTCGCCACGTCCTGGTACAGCGTCCCGCCGAACGCGACGTTGATCAACTGGCAGCCACGGCAGATGCCCAGCACGGGCTTGCCGGCGTCGACGAATTCGTGCAGCAGTTCCAGTTCGTAGACGTCGCGCGCGCGGTCGCCGTTCCATTCGGGCCGCGTGGGCGTTTCGGAATACGTCATCGGCGAGACGTCCGCCCCGCCCTGCAGCACGAGGCCGTCCAGGTGGCGCGCGTAATGACGCATGGTGATATTGCTGGGGTGCAGAAGCCCATTCGTATTGACGGTCGGGACCATGAACACGAGCACGTCGCGCGACATCACCCACTGGGCGATCGATTCCTCGAGGTATTGCAGGTTCTTGCTGCGCAGGCCCTTGGCGCCCTCTTCCGGATGAAAGATGCGGGCGGAGACGCCGATGCGCAGCGTGCGCCGCATGAAGTCGCGATTGAATTTATCGGCCAGCGCGCGCCAGCGCGAGCGCAGCACGCGGCCGGCCAGGTTCAGCGGGGTGTCGTCGGTGCGCAGGTAGCGCGATGCGCCGCCACCGGCACGCCGGTCGGGCACGCGCGGCGGGCCCGGCTGGCCGTCCTGCGGCGGACCGGATTCGCTCGGCTTGTTGTCGTGCTTTTCATTGTCCTGAGCCATGATCTCAATATATCCTTGCGACGGTCGCGCACGATTCGATTTGTAAAAAATGTCATTCTGCAATGAAATCCCGCCGCAGCCGGCATGTCGCAGGCCTTGCGGTACGGGCGCCCGCCCGCACATGGACAGGATGCCGGGATGCCGGGTGCTTGGCAATCCGTGCAACGACTACTTGCAAACTTGCGCCCAAACGGCAAAAATACTGTATTTCCATACAGTTGTCTTGCCTGCAGCACCGCGTCCCGACCGCCGGAAATGGCGTGAATCGTTTATTTTCCACGCGACAAGATAGAATGCGCAGCATTCGAAAGATTAAAGATCAAGCATGGCCCCCAAGAAACCCGCACCCGATTACAGCGAATCATCCATCCGCGTCCTGAAAGGACTGGAGCCCGTCAAGCAGCGTCCGGGCATGTACACCCGCACCGAGAACCCGCTGCACATCATCCAGGAAGTGATCGACAACGCCTCGGACGAGGCGTTGGGCGGCCACTGCAAGAACATCGATGTGACGATGAACGCCGACGGTTCCATCACCGTCGAGGACGACGGCCGCGGCATCCCGGTCGGCCTGCACCCGGAAGAAGGCGTGTCCACGGTCGAGATCGTGTTTACGCGCCTGCACGCCGGCGGCAAGTTCGACAAGGGCTCGGGCGGCGCCTACGCCTTCTCGGGCGGCCTGCACGGCGTGGGTGTGTCCGTCACGAACGCGCTGTCGAAGCGCCTCGAGATCACCGTCTGGCGCAAGGACGACGACGGCAACGGCATGCACAAGCTGGTGTTTGCCGACGGCGACGTGATCGAGCCGCTGACCTCGGAACCGTTCGAACGCGGCGGCAAGAAGAACGGCACGCGCGTCACCGCCTGGCCGGATGGTAAATACTTCGATTCGCCGAACATCCCGATGAGCGAGCTGCAGCGCCTGCTGCGCTCGAAAGCCGTGCTGCTGCCGGGCGTGACCGTCACGCTGACGAATGCGAAGACCGGCGACAAGCAGACCTGGCGCTACGACGAAGGCCTGCGCGGCTACCTGACGGAAGCGCTGGCGCAGACGGCCGGCGGCGGCCAGACCCTGATCCCGCTGTTCGAAGGCGCGCAATACGCGGCCGCGGGCGATGAAGGCTTTGCCGAAGGCGAAGGCGCGGCGTGGGTCGTCGCGTGGACGGAAGAAGGCGCCGTCGTGCGCGAATCGTACGTCAACCTGATCCCGACGCCGAGCGGCGGCACGCACGAATCCGGCCTGCGCGACGGCCTGTTCGGCGCCGTGAAGGGCTTCGTCGAGATGCACTCGCTGCTGCCAAAGGGCGTCAAGCTACTGCCCGAAGACGTGTTCGCGCGCGTCTCGTTCGTGCTGTCCGCGAAGGTGCTGGACCCGCAGTTCCAGGGCCAGACGAAGGAACGCCTGAACTCGCGCGACGCCGTGAAACTCGTCTCGACGTTCACAAAGCCGCCGCTCGAACTGTGGCTGAACCAGCACGTCGAATACGGCCGCAAGCTGGCGGAACTCGTCATCAAGCAGGCGCAGTCGCGCCTGCGTTCGCTGCAGAAGGTCGAGAAGAAGAAATCGTCCGGCGTGGCCGTCCTGCCGGGCAAGCTGACGGATTGCGAATCGACCGACATCACCCGCAACGAACTGTTCCTCGTCGAGGGCGATTCGGCGGGCGGCTCCGCCAAGATGGGCCGCGACAAGGAATTCCAGGCCATCCTGCCGCTGCGCGGTAAAGTCCTCAACACGTGGGAGACGGACCGCGACCGCCTGTTCGCCAACAACGAGATCCACGATATTGCGGTCGCCATCGGCGTCGATCCGCACGGCCCGGACGACAATCCGGACCTGTCCGGCCTGCGCTACGGGAAGATCTGCATCCTCTCCGATGCGGACGTGGACGGCTCGCACATCCAGGTCCTGCTGCTCACTTTGTTCTTCAAACATTTTCCGGCCCTCTTCAAGAACGGCCACGTGTGCGTCGCGCGCCCGCCGCTGTACCGCGTGGACGTGCCGGCGCGCGGCAAGAAGCCGATCCAGAAGCTGTACGCGCTGGACGACGGCGAGCTGCTCGCGATCGAGGACAAGCTGAAGAAAGAAGGCCTGAAGGAAGGCGTGTGGAGCATTTCCCGCTTCAAGGGCCTGGGCGAGATGAACGCGGAACAGCTGTGGGAAACCACGATGAACCCGGACACCCGCCGCCTGCTGCCGGTGGCCTTTGGCGACTATGGCCTGGCCGAATCGTCGGCGCGTTTCAACATGCTGATGGGGAAAGGCGAAGCCGCGGCCCGTCGGGCATGGCTCGAGGAACACGGGAACGAGACGGAAGCGGATATCTGATACGCACGTAGACGCGTGGGCACGGGGTGCCCACCCTACGCAGCATCCGGCCGTAGGGTGGGCTCCCCGAGCCCACCATTCCCGCGCCCGACCGAATACGAACATACAAAATCATGACGCAAGCAAGCCTCTTCGAACAAACAACTCCACCCGGCGGTGGCGGCGGCGATGACGCCGAAACGCTCACCCTTTCCACCTTCGCCGAACGCGCGTACCTGGACTATGCCGTCTCGGTCGTGAAAGGCCGCGCGCTGCCGGACGTGTCGGACGGCCAGAAGCCCGTCCAGCGCCGCATCCTGTACTCGATGAACGAACTGGGCCTCGGCCCGACGGCGAAGCCGCGCAAGTCCGCGACCGTCGTTGGCGACGTGCTCGGCAAGCTCCACCCGCACGGCGACCAGTCCGTCTACGACGCCCTCGTGCGCATGGCCCAGGACTTTTCGCTGCGCTATCCGCTGATCGACGGCCAGGGCAACTTCGGCTCGCGCGACGGCGACGGCGCCGCCGCGATGCGTTACACGGAAGCCCGCCTGACGCCCGTCTCGCGCCTGCTGCTCGACGAGATCGACATGGGCACTGTCGACTTCCAGCCGAACTACGACGGCTCGAGCGAGGAACCACGCACGCTGCCCGCGCGCCTGCCGATGCTGCTGCTGAACGGCGCGTCCGGCATCGCGGTCGGCATGGCCACCGAGGTCCCGTCGCACAACCTGCGCGAAGTGGCCCAGGCCGCCGTGGCGATGATCCGCAACCCGAAGATCACGCACGCCGAACTGATGACCCTGATGCCCGGTCCGGACTACCCGGGCGGCGGCCAGATCATCACGCCGGCCACGCACATCGCCGACATGTATGCGTCCGGCCGCGGCTCGATGAAGGTGCGTGCGCGCTGGAAGATCGAGGAACTGGCGCGCGGCCAGTGGCAGGCCGTCGTCACCGAGCTGCCGCCGGGCGTGTCGTCGCAGCGCGTGCTGGAAGAAATCGAGGAACTCACCAACCCGAAGATCAAGGTCGGCAAGAAGACCCTGCTGCCGGAACAGTTGACCTTGAAGCAGACGATCCTCGGCGCGCTGGATGCCGTGCGCGACGAATCCGGCCGCGAGGCCCCGGTACGCCTCGTGTTCGAGCCGAAGTCGAAGAACCAGGACCAGACGGAATTCATGCTGATGCTGCTGGCGCACACGTCGCTCGAAACGTCGGCCCCGATCAACCTGGTGATGATCGGCGGCGACGGCCGGCCGCGCCAGAAGGGACTGTCCGAGATCCTGCAGGAGTGGATCGACTACCGCTTCGTCACCGTGCGCCGCCGCACGGAATTCAGGCTGGGCAAGGTCAACGACCGCATCCACATCCTGGAAGGCCGCGAGACCGTCCTGCTGAACATCGATGAGGTCATCCACATCATCCGCAATTCGGACGAGCCGAAGGCCGCGCTGATTGATCGGTTCAAGCTATCAGAGCGCCAGGCCGAGGACATCCTCGAGATCCGCCTGCGCCAGCTGGCACGCCTGGAAGCGATCAAGATCCAGCAGGAGCTGGCCGAGCTGCGCAGCGAGAAGGAAAAGCTGGAAGACATCCTCGAGAACCCATCGTCGATGAAGCGCCTGATCATCCGCGAGATCGAGGCCGACTCCAAGCAATACGGCGACGACCGCCGCACGCTGATCGAGGAGGCGCAGAAGGCCGTGGCCGAACAGAAGATCGTCGACGAGCCGGTGACCGTCATCGTCTCCGAGAAGGGCTGGGTGCGCGCGCGCAACGGCATCGGCCACGATCCTTCCCAGTTCACGTTCAAGGCCGGCGACTCGCTGTACGGCGCGTTCGAGTGCCGCACGGTGGACACGCTGCTGTGCGTCGGCGACAACGGTAAAGTCTATTCCGTGCCCGTCGCCGCCCTGCCCGGCGCGCGCGGCGACGGCGTGCCCATCACGACGCTCGTGGATCTCTCCGGCGGAGGACRCATCCTGTACTACTTCGCCGGCCATGGCGACACGCGCCTGCTGCTCGCCTCGTCGGGCGGCTTCGGCTTCATCACGAAAGCCGGCGACATGATCACGCGCCTGAAAGGTGGTAAATCGTTTATCACGCTGGACGACGGCGCCGTGCCGCTGCCGCCGCGCGTCGTGTCGGACAATGCGGGCGCCATCGCCTGCCTGTCCGAGAAGGGCCGCGTGCTGGTGTTCGGCATCGACGAGATGAAGGTGCTGCAGAACGGCGGCCGCGGCGTGACCCTGATGGCGCTGGAGCCGAAGGAAAAGCTGCTGGCCGCGCAGCCGATCAGCCAGAAAGGCCTGAACGTGGTCGGCACGTGGGCCGGCGACAAGCCGCGCACGGTGGAGCTGTTCGCGTCGGGCCTCGAGCCGCATTTCGGCAAGCGGGCCAACAAGGGCAAGCCGTTGTCGGCCAAGTTGAAGGCCAGGGATTTGGCGATGCGGCAGACGGACGGCGGTTGATTGTAACGCCAACACACCGCAAACGTCCGCGTGGGCACGGGGTGCCCACCCTACGAATGCATTGCCGTAGGGTGGGCCCCCGTGC
>NZ_JBFUDR010000097.1:0-20317 GCF_056404615.1 Massilia sp. P2_C2
TTCTTGCTCAATGCCGAACAGAACGCGGTGTCGATGGAGACGGCCTGCACCTTCAGCACCAAAGGCTTGAATTCGCTGGTGACGAACGTGCCCGATACGACTGTTCCGGGCACTTCGCTGTTCAAGTTCACCGGCACGGCGACGAGCGGATACATCAACGTCACTTCGATCGTGCTGGGCAACCAGGCATCGAGCAGCCAGGCGTATCCGAACTGAGACTGACGCGGACGCTGAAGGCTGATCCACAAACCCGCCGCGCGGATCGCGCTGGCGGGTTTTTTCATGGCTTTTTAAAAGATGTTGGGCGAGAACCAACTCACTGATACAGGAAATAAAGCAATAACCCAACAGATCGTGGCCAGCAGGTGCTATTTCTATCCACGTCAGTCTGATTCCACCATTGGCATGCTTCCTGCAGATACAGGTTCATGCCGGCGCCGCCTGGCACCCAACCATTGAGGAGACTGACATGAGCAAGCTGACCATCAACGATCTGACCATCACCAAGGAACTCGACAAGCAGCAAATGACTGGCCTGTCGGGTGGCATGGGACGTACGCCCCAGCAAATCCTGGCGTGGGAAATGACAGGCAAGCCCGCAACGTGGCAAGGCCTGGTCCTGGAAGACGACAATCGGCTGCATGTGCCGACGATCTGACGGCGACGACGCGAGAATCCCATAAGAAAAATGGCCGCACACAGCGGCCATTGCGGTTTGCGTGATCGGCGCAGCGTCAGGAAGCGCTCAGTACCTTATCGGCCTTTGGCGCGGTCTTTTTGGCAGCCTGCTTGCGCTGCGCGTACCATTTCTGCGCCTGCTTGGCGTGGCGAATCAGGCTGTCGTTCATGCCGTTGTACACGCCGTGGAGTTTGAGCAGCAGAGCCGTCCCGCTGTGCGCACGGTGCAGCAGAATATGGCCGCGCGACTTCAGCACATGGGTCGACCGGAATTCGGCATTCGGCACGCCGTAGCCGTAGTCGACGTGATCGAACGAGAAATTGGCCAGCATGTCCTGCAGCGCCAGGTGGATCGCGCTCATGCCCACCGACAGGTGCATGTAGTTCTTCTGGCAGGAAATCTTGTGGACGTGCCAGACGGCCGATGAATGTGAGCCGAGCACGACGGCGACATCCGTTTCGCCGCAGCGGATCACGTAGGACAGCAGCAGGCCATGACGCGCCAGGCACTCCAGGCGCGCCTGCTCGGCATCGCGCTGTGCGGCGTAAGACGGATCAATGGCGATCATCGCGTCGAGCAAGGTCGCGACCTGCCCGGGTTGCTCGATACGCAGCACCTGCAGCGCGCCGGCCGCTTCCGTCAACAGACGCACCTGGCGCGACAGGTTGTAGCGCTTTTTGGAACTGAATTTCTGCAGGTAGGCGTCGACGCCGTCCGGCAGCGGCTGCGTGTGGCACGCGCGCCAGCCATTCAAAACGTAAGTCGCTACCCCGCCGCTGCGTGGCAGCGCGGCGCCGACTTCTTCCGGAACCGCCTGCAGGTACAACACTTCGCATTTCGCATAGCGTTCGAGCAATTGCTGCATGACGAAGCCGGCGAGCCCTTCTTCCGCCGGATCCAGCAGCGGCACGCTGCCGAGGATCTGGCAGGCACGCACCGTCTTCTTGAACAGCGACACCGGACCGAGGCGGAAGTCGAGCTTGCATCCGATGGTGCGGACCGGAACGAATCCGACGATCGCGTAATCGATGCTGCGGCGGACGACGAACAATTCGTAGTCGGCATCACGCCCTTGCGCCATGTCGATCAGGTAGTTGAAGAATTGCGGGGACTGATACAGCGCTTCCGGGCCAGTTGCCTCGGCCAGCATGCGGTGCCACGCATCCAGAATATCCGGGCGATCGTGATAAGCGGTCGCGACGTTCAGTTCATACCGGTCCGGGCTCCGCGTCGTCCGCGAGCGCGCGACCAGCGATCCCGGTGCCGAAGGTGCGAATTCGCTGGCCACCTCAAAGTTCCGCGTAAACATCGTGTCGTCCCTCGCTTGAAGAAATCCGCGATTTAACGTTTCGCGGGCCACGGACACACTGCCGGGCAGAGTGTATTTACGAATACTAACTCATGCTCATCCTTAACGTACAGTTAAATTCAATTACAGATTAGATAGTAAAAACTGGATGACATATTGCGAAAACCCATGTAGGACGACGCCTACATGATACATCCTGCGAAGTATCAGCAAATCTATTAAATTTAATTTCGACTATTGATAAAACTCAGAACAAAATACGAAATACATGCATCCAAACATTTTTGCGTGCCTGTTGGATATCTTACGTACAATCATTTTCATCAAAAAAATATGTTGCGTATATCAAACAAAAGATGCATTTGCTCAATAATGTTTCTTGCAAACGGAGTTACCAAAGTAACTACCGGTTGCCGAAGAGTTTCCTGGATAGATATCTTGTTTCTCTAATTGTTAAATTTTATTGCGACGCGCGCTCAATAATGTGGCGGCTTTTCATTGAGCGGCCCCTGGCCGGCATCGCGCAGCGTGCGCACGTGCTCGGCCAGTTTGGCCATCATGGCTTCGAGCTGGTCAATGCGGCGGCCCTGCTCGTAAATCGTGCGGTTGAGGTTGTCGACGAGGTTTTCCTGGTCGGCCAGCTTGATTTCGATGTCGATAAAACGGTTTTCGTCGCTCACGTCGGTATCCTCCGTAAATAAATAAGCGCGCATGATACTGCCTCTCCGCAAAAGCAAAGAGCCGCTGCGCAGCGGCTCTTGCGGGAACAAATGGGTCGCGTCACACCTTCGGCGTGGCGAGCAGGGCTTTCAGGTTGGCGAGACGTTCCTTGGGCGTGAGCACCTCGTTTTCCTTCGGCGGTGCGTCGCCAATATCGAGGGCCATTTCCTTGATGAAGCGCGACGGGTCGCAATGCACGAGCTCCCCCGCCCGCTTGCGCTTCTTGCACCACGTGACGTGCAGGCTGCGCTGGGCGCGCGTGATGCCGACGTACATCAGGCGGCGTTCTTCCTGGATGCGCGCGGCGATCTTCTCGACCGGATCGTCGGGATCGCCCTTGTGCGGCAGGATCCCTTCTTCGCAACCGACGAGGTAGACGTGCGGATATTCGAGGCCCTTGGAGGCGTGCAAGGTCGACATGCGGACGGCGTCCGGCTCCTCGTCCTGGCCTTCGAGCATGGACATCAGCGCCACCATCTGCGTCAGTTCGAGCAGGTTTTTTTCTTCGCCATCACGGTCGCGCCCGCCCCGGCCCCGCTCCTTCAACCAGTTGAGGAACTCGAGCACGTTCTGCCACTTGCCCTGTGCGGCCCTGTCGTCGAAGCTCTCGTACAGGTAGTGCTCGTAATTCATTTCCTTCATCATGTCGTCGATCAGTTCGGCGGCGTTGTCTCCGCTGCCGGACGGACCGGGCCGCGTGGCGCGCGATTCCAGCTCGTTGATCCAGTGACAGAATTCGCGCAGCGGATACAGCTGGCGCTCCTGCAGCAGCGCTTCGATGCCGCCCTTCAGCGCCGCCTCGAACAGCGAACAGTTCCACTGGCGCGAGAATTCGCCCAGCTTTTCCAGGGTCGTCATGCCGACCCCGCGCTTGGGCGTGGTGATGGCACGGATGAAGGCCGGGTCGTCGTCCTGGTTCGCGATGAGGCGCAGGTGGGCGATGATGTCCTTGATCTCGGCCTTGTCGAAGAAGCTCTGGCCGCCGGAGATCGTGTATGGAATCCGCTCCTTGCGCAGCGCCTGCTCGATCACGCGGGCCTGGTGGTTGCCGCGGTACAGGATCGCGAAGTCCGACCATTTATTTTTGCGCTGGAAGTGGTCGGCCGAGATCATGATCGCGACCTGGTCCGCTTCCGTCTCGTCGTTCGGCATGCCCAGCACCTTGATCGGCTCGCCCAGGCCGTGCTCGKACCACAGCGATTTCTCGAACAGCTTCGGGTTGTTGCCGATGACGGCGTTGGCCGCCTGCAGGATGCGCGTCGTGGAGCGGTAATTCTGCTCCAGCTTGATCACCTTCAGGTCCGGGAAGTCCGTCTGCAGGGTGCGCAGGTTTTCCACGGACGCGCCGCGCCACGCATAGATCGCCTGGTCGTCATCGCCCACGGCCGTGAACATCGGCTTCTTGCCGAGGCCCGTCACCATCAGTTTCACCAGTTCATACTGGCAGGTGTTGGTGTCCTGGTACTCGTCCATCAACAGGTAGCGCAGGCGGCGCTGCCAGCGGTCACGGATGGGTTCGTTATTGCGGAACAATTCCACCGGCAAGCGGATCAAATCGTCGAAGTCAACGGCCTGGTAAGCCTGCAACGTGGCGATATAGCTGCGGTAGATGCGGCCGGCCTGGGCCTCGTCCTCGTCGCGCGCATTCCGGATGGCATCCTCCGGGTCGACGAGGCCGTTCTTCCACAGCGAGATGGCGTTCTGGATGCGGCGGATTTCCTGCTTGTCGGTGGTCACGGCCAGGTCGGAAACGATGGTGTAGCAGTCATCGCTGTCCATGATCGAAAACTTGTCCTTCAGGCCGACGCCGGCCGCTTCCTGGCGCAGGATCCTGACGCCCAGCGAGTGGAACGTGGACACGGTCAGCTGCTTGGCCTGCTTGGGCTGCTTCAGCAGCTTGCCGATGCGTTCCTGCATCTCGAGGGCGGCCTTGTTCGTGAACGTGAGCGCGGCAATCGTACGTGGATCGTAGCCGCGGTGCTCGATCATGTAGGCGATCTTTTGCGTAATGACGCGCGTCTTGCCCGAGCCGGCGCCGGCCAGCACCAGGCACGGGCCGTCGAGATAGAGCACGGCTTCGCTTTGCGGACCGTTCAGGCCGAAGTTCGGGGTGTTGGACATTGGAAATATTGGAGAGGACAGCCCAACATTGTAGCGAAGCTGGGAGCTCATGCGTAACGTTCGTATCGAATCGGCGACGCTCATCCTTGCGTAAATCGCATGTCGCCACCACATGCGCCTTTTGCGTCAGTCGCGCCCAGCATGCGCTAACATGGCCAGGCAGCACGGCGACTGCGCCAACGAGGGATACCACATGAAATTTGAACACCTGATCGAGATTAACGACCCGCTGAATCCGCTGGCGGACACCATGACCCGCGAACAGCTGTGGCGCGGCCTCGTGCTGCGCGCCGAGGATCCGAAGATGTTCGTGCCGCACCTGGACGAGTGCACGATCAGCGAGCGGGAAAGTGGCAGCTTCATGCGCCGCCTGCGCTATGGCGACCTCGTCATCGACGACAAGGTCGTGCTGAGCCCGCTGCACGAGGTACGCTACGAGGTGCCGGCGCAGGGAGAAATCGCCCAGTCGCTGCTGACCATGACCATCGAGGCGCCGTCGGAAGGCGTGCTGTGGGTGCGTTTCCTCTACGACGACGGGAATGCACTGGCGACCGACGAGATGGGCCGCATGTACGAGGATTTCAAGAAGTCGGCGTACAAGGAGGCCGACATCGATACGATCAAGATCGTGCGGCAGCTGGCGTCGGATGGGAAGCTGGACGCGTCGTTGTTGAATTAACCAAATGGCCCAACGCGTACGTGCCCACGCGTAACGCCAACATATCGCAAACGTCCGCGTGGGCACAGGGGTGCCCACCCTACGCCATAGACAGGTTACGTGCCGGGTTCCACCTCGTCCGGATCGATGTCGCTTTCTCCCTTCGCCAGATTCGCCGCCAGGTCGCGCAACGCCGTGCGCACCCCCTCCTCGACCACGGGATGATAAAACGGCATCTCCAGCATCTGGTCGACCGTCAGGCGCGACTGTACCGCCCAGCCCAGCAGATGGCCGATGTGCTCGCCGCGCGGTGCGATCATCTCGGCGCCCAGGAAACGGCCCGTGCGGTATTCGCCGTAGACGCGCAGCACACCCTTGTTCTGCAACATGACGCGGCTGCGGCCCTGGTTCTCGAACGATACCTGCCCCACCGCGAATTTCGACCGGCCCGGCGCGCACAGCGTCTTGTAGCTGGCGCCCAGGGTGACGATATTCGGTTCCGTGAACGCGGCCGTCAGCGGCGCGCGGCGCAAGCCGGGACGGATGTCCGGGAAGCGGCCGGCATTGTCGCCCGCGATCTTGCCGTGGTCCGCCGCTTCCGGCAGCACCSGGCGTTCGTGGTTGGCGTCGCCGGCGATGAAGATGTGGCTGTTCCCGCATTGCATCGTACGCGGGTCGAACAGCGGAACGCCATTGCCGTCCAGCGCGATGTCCGCATTCTCCAGGCCCAGGTCGTGCACGTTGGGCGTGCGGCCCGCGGCCAGCAGCACGTATTGAAAACGTTCCGTGATGGCCTCGTCGTGGCGGCCGGTCGTCAGCACGACGTCGTCGCCGTCCTGCTCGGCGCGCAGGATGCGCGACTGGAAGTGGATGTCGAGTTCCTCGCACAGCACGCGTGACGCCGTCCTGAGCACGATGGGATCCGTCAGCTGGGCCACGCTGCCGCCGCGCGCGTACAGGCGCGTGCGCACGCCCAGGCGCGCGAGGGCCTGGCCGATTTCCAGGCCGATGACACCCGTGCCGATCACGGCCACGGAACGCGGCAGGTCGTTCCAGTAAAACACGTCGTCGCTCGTGATCACGCCCGGCCCCACGTTCTCCAGCGTGGGCAGGCGGGTCGGGCTGGAGCCGGTCGCGATCACGACGCGGCACGCCTCGATCTCCGTGTGGTCGTCCACGCGCAACGTGTGTGGATCGACGAAGCGGGCGTGGCCGCGCACCTTGTCGTCATCCGGCATGGCCTCGACGCCGTCGAGCACGAAGCCGACGAAACGGTCGCGCTCGCGCCGCACGCGTTCCATCACGGCGACGCCGTCGATCCGCGTCGTGCCGGGCTCAGTGCTTGGGTATACGCCGAATTGCGGGGCGAGCATCAGCATGTGGGCGACCTCGGCGGCGGCGATCAGCAGCTTGCTGGGCATGCAGCCCACGCGCGCACACGTGGTGCCGTACACGCCRCTCTCGATCAGCACCGTGCGCGCACCCTGCGCCCTGGCGGCGCGGTAGGCGACCAGGCCGGCCGTACCGGCGCCGATCACGGCGACATCGACCTTCAGTTTCTTCATCCTCGCCTCCGGTAGGTTCACCAGCGTGACGATACGCTTTTTCCAGGAACCCGGCTTGAGAGTCCGGAATTCAAATGATGAGTAGGCGCGTAGGGTGGGCACCCCGTGCCCACGCAGGACGTGTGCCGTTCGTTGGCGTTACGCGTGGGCACAGGGGTGCCCACCCTACGTCATGCGGTGCCGCTCAGATATCGAGCGGATCCACCTCGAGCGACCACCGCACCCGCGTCTTCATCGCGCGCAACGCATCGACCCACTCGGTCAGGAACGCCTGCAACGCCGGCCGCGAATTCGATTCGACGAGCAGCTGCGCGCGGTCGACGTTGTGCACGCGGGTCATCGTCATCGGGATCGGATCGTTGATGACGACCGTGTCCGACGGTACCGCGTCGCGCGCGGCCTCGAGGAAGGCGATGGCGGTCGCCAACTCGGGCGCCTCGGCGCGCAGCAGCGCCTGGTACATGTAAGGCGGCAGCGCAGCCTGGCGGCGTTCTTCCAGCAGGCTGCCGGCGAAGCGGTCGTAGTCGTGCCGCATCACCGCGCCGTACAGCGGATGCTGGCAGTAGCGCGACTGGATCAGCACCTCCGACTCCAGCCCCGCGCGGCCGGCGCGGCCCGCCACCTGCATCAGCTGGGCGAACAGGCGCTCGCTGGCGCGATAGTCCTGCGAGAACAGCGCGGTGTCGGGATTCAGCACGCCGACGAGCGTCAGCTTTTTGAAATCGTGGCCCTTGGCGACCATCTGCGTGCCGATCAGGATGTCGACGTCGCCGCGGTGCACCGTGTCGAACGCTTCCTGGGCACTGCCCTTGCGGCGCGTGGAATCGGCGTCGATGCGCAGGATGCGCGCCTGCGGGAACAGCGCCTGCAAACCTTCCTCGACGCGCTGGGTGCCGCGGCCGAGCGGCTGCAGGTCGATGTTGCCGCAGGTCGGGCAGGCGTGCGGAATGCGCAGTTCCAGGCTGCAGTGGTGGCAGCGCAGCCGTCGCTCCGGCCGGTGCAGGACCATGAACGCGCTGCAGCGCGTGCAGTTGCTGATCCAGCCGCACGCCTCGCAGCACAGCACGGGCGCGTAGCCGCGCCGGTTCAGGAACAGCAGCGATTGCTCTCCGCTTTCCATGCGCAGGCGCAGTGCCTGCATCAGCGCGGACGTCAGGCCCTCCTTCGGCTTGTCGCGCTCCATGTCGATGAGTTTTACGCGCGGCAGGACGGCGTCGCGCACGGCGCGCTCGCGCAATTCCAGCCTGCGGTAGCGTCCCGTCTGCGCGTGGTGCCAGCTTTCCAGCGACGGCGTCGCCGAGCCCAGCACGATGGGGATGCCGAGCTGGCGCGCGCGCCACACGGCCAGGTCGCGCGCCGAATAGCGCAGGCCTTCCTGCTGCTTGTACGACGGGTCGTGTTCCTCGTCGATGACGACCAGTTTCAGGTTCGGCAGCGACGCGAGGATCGCCAGCCGCGTGCCCAGCACGATGCGCGCGCGGCCCGTGTGCGCGGCCAGCCAGTGCAGCATGCGTTCGCCCTCGGACAGGCTGCTGTGCAAGGTGGCCAGCATGACGCAGGGGAAGCGCGCGCGGATGTTCGCTTCCAGCTGCGGCGTCAGGTTGATCTCGGGGACCAGGATCAGGATCTGCGCATCGGCATCGCGCGCCAGCACCTGGGCGCAGGCCTGCAGGTAGACCTCGGTCTTGCCGCTGCCCGTCACGCCGTACAGCAGCAGCGGACTGAATCCCGTCGCGCCGCCGATCGCGTCGGCCGCCTGCTGCTGGGCAGCATTAAGTAGAGGCATGTCGACCGGGGCCGGGTCGTGCGCATCCGGCACCTTGCCCAGCTTTTTCAGCGCACGGTCCAGCGCCACCGTCGTCGACAGGCGCAGGTTCTTCGGCAGGCCGGGCAGCGCGACCTCGCCCAGTGGCCGGTGGTAGTAGTCGGCGGCGAAGCGCGCCAACGCGATCCACCGTGCCGGCAGCGGCGACAGCTGGCTGCGCACGGCAAGGGCATCCTTCAGCTTGTCGGCCGGGACATCCGTCTCGTGCTTGACGGCGACGATCAGCCCGACGGCCTCGCGCCGGCCGAAGTTCACGAGCGCCAGTTGCCCGACCTGCGGCTCGCTACCGGGTTCGCAAGCCCAGCGGTAGTCGAACAGGCTGTCGAGCGGCGTGTCGAGCGCGATTTGCAAAATGCAGTGGGACAACAATCCGGTACCTTGTCGAGAAGCTGTGGAGAACTGTGGAAAACTTTGTGGAAAATGGAAAAGTTGACCGTGAAGAAGGTTTACGCTAGGTCAAAACGCTTGGAAATTCTTTATTTTTGGAATCAACATATCCCAATAAAATCAAGCACTTATAGTTTTCAACTTTGGCCGCATGAAATATCCCATCGCTTCATGGCTTCTGTGCATAACTGGGCCTTTCTGGTGGAGAACTTGAGCGCAGTGCAGCAAGTCTTGATGCAATACTTGAAGAAAACTCGTAAACCACGGTAAACCAAGCACTTTTCCGGATTATGCACAGAACCTGTGCATAACTTTGTGAACAATGGGCTGAAAGCTTCGGTGGATAACCATCATGCCCCTTGGAAGCTCATCCACCGAAGCCCGTTACCCAAGCAGTAAACTCCATAAAATCAATCACTTACCATATGATGGCATGCACTGTACATTTCCACAGTCCACGCCGGCGGCGTCCGGATTTTTGTGAATAAGTATGATCGCCTGCTCACCGGGCTGCGCAAAACGCAGCACGGCTGCTGCAGATGCGTCAGACGGCGCGCTGGCGGCGGCTGAAGTCGTGCACGGCTTCCACCATCGCCGTCACCGACTCCGGCGGCGTGAATTGCGAGATGCCATGGCCCAGGTTGAACACATGGCCGTGACCGGCCGACGGCGTACCGTAGCTGGCGAGCGCGTTTTCGACTTCGGCGCGGATCTGCTCCGGCCCCGCAAACAGGATGGCCGGATCGAGGTTGCCCTGCAGGGCGACGCGGTCGCCGACCTGCGCGCGTGCGCGGCCCAGGTTGACGGTCCAGTCCAGGCCCAGCGCGTCGGCGCCGATGCCGGCCATCTCGTCCAGCCACAGGCCGCCGCCCTTCGTGAACACGATGGACGGGATGCGCACGCCGTCTTTCTCGCGCTGCAGCTTCGCCACGACCTTCCGCATGTAGGCGAGCGAGAACTGTTGGTAGGCGCCATCGGCCAGCGCGCCGCCCCACGAGTCGAAGATCATGACGGCCTGGGCGCCCGCGTCGATCTGGGCGTTCAGGTATTGCGCGACGGCTTCCGCATTGATCTCCAGGACGCGATGCATCAGGTCCGGGCGCGAGTACAGCATCTTCTTGATGGTGTGGAATTCGCGCGAGCCGCCGCCTTCGACCATGTAGCAGGCCAGCGTCCACGGGCTGCCGGAAAAGCCGATCAGCGGCACGCGGCCGTCCAGCGCCGTGCGGATCGACGTCACGGCGTCGAATACATACTGCAGCGACGCCATGTCGGGCACGCGCAGCGCGGCCACGTCGGCTTCCGTGCGCACGGTGCGCTCGAATTTCGGGCCCTCGCCCTCCTCGAAATACAGGCCGAGGCCCATCGCGTCCGGCACCGTCAGGATGTCCGAGAACAGGATAGCCGCATCCAGCGGATAGCGGTCGATCGGCTGCAAGGTGACTTCGGTGGCGAAGTCCGGATTCTTGGCCAGGTCCATGAACGAGCCGGCTTTCGCGCGCGTGGCGCGGTATTCCGGCAGGTAGCGCCCCGCCTGGCGCATCAGCCACACCGGCGTGTAGTCCGTCGGCTGGCGCAGCAGCGCACGGAGGAAGGTGTCGTTCCGGAGCGGGGCAAATTGTGGCATGGCTGGCAATCCGTTCAAGAATGTGGAGAGCAAACCTCTATTATCGCATCCCTGACGGGCGCGCACCGTACTTCCCGGACATACCTGAATGCGGCAGAGATTTATAATGCCCGTCTTGCCGCTGCCCGTCCCAATCTTCAGGACCGACCATGACCGACACCACTCGCAAACAGGCTGCGCCCTGCGGCGCCTGGACTTCTCCGATCACCGCCGCCGTCGTCGCGGCCGGCGCCACGCCGCTGTCGCAGGTGACGCTCGACGGCGGCGACGTCTTCTGGCTGGCCGGCCGCGCCAGCGAAGGCGGCCGCAACACGCTGCTGCGCCACAGCAGGGGCCAGGTCGAGGAATTGACGCCGGCGCCGATCAACGTGCGCACCCGCGTGCACGAGTACGGCGGCGGCGCGGTGCTCGTCGCGGACAGCCACATCTGGTTCTCGAACTTCGCCGACAACACGATCTATCGACTCGACCGCGCCGGCGGCAGCGAACCGCTGCCCGTCAGCGCGGGGGGCATTGAACGCTGGGCCGACTTCGTGCTGGACCGCGCGCACCAAAGACTCGTCGGCGTGCGCGAAGACCACTCGGGCGCAAGCACCTATCCGGACAATACGCTGTGCGCGCTGAACGCCGACGGCACGCAGACGGTGCTCGTCGACGGCAACGATTTCTATTCGTCGCCGCGCATCTCGCCGGACGGCAAACACATCGCCTGGCTGAGCTGGGACCACCCGCGCATGCCGTGGCAGGGCACGGCACTGTGGCTGGCCGAGATCGGGGCCGACGGCACGCTGCTGGACGGGCGCCTCGTCGCGGGCGGCACCGAAGAAGCGATCGTGCAGCCGGAATGGTCGCCGGACGGCACGCTGTATTTCGTCTCGGACCGCAGCGGCTGGTGGAACCTGTACCGCTACGAGCATGGCGTCGTACACGCCGTCTGCCCGCGCGCGGCGGAATTCGGCCTGCCGCACTGGAGCTTCGGGAACAGCATGTACGGCTTCCGCTCGGCTTCGGAAATCGTCTGCGCGTACATCGAGGAAGGCGTCAGCCGCCTCGCGCGCCTGGACGTGGCCAGCGGCAGCCTGACGCCCATCGCCACGCCGTACGAGGAAATCCGCGACGTGCGCGTCGAGGGCGATACGGTGGCGCTGCTGGGCGGCGCGCCCACGCTGGCGGCGGAAATCGCCCGCATCGACCTCGCCACCGGCACGCGCGACGTGCTGGCGCGGTCGATCGAGAACCTGCCCGACGTCGGCTACTTGTCCGTCCCGCAGAGCATCCGCTATCCCAGCAAGGACGACCGGACGGCGTACGCGTTCTACTACCCGCCCACCAACCGCGACTTCATGCCGCAGCCGGGAGAGTTGCCGCCGCTGATGGTCATCGGCCACGGCGGCCCGACGGGCATGGCGGCCAGCACGCTGAAGCTGGCCACGCAGTTCTGGACCAGCCGCGGCATCGCCGTGCTGGACGTGAACTATGGCGGCAGCACGGGCTTCGGACGCGCCTACCGCGACCTGCTGAAGGGACAATGGGGCGTGATCGACGTGGAAGATTGCGTCGCCGGCGCGCAGTACCTCGCGGACCAGAACCTCGTCGACCGCGAACGCCTCGTGATCCGCGGCGGCAGCGCGGGCGGCCTGACGACGTTGTGCGCCCTCGCCTTCCACGACGTGTTCAAGGCCGGCGCCAGCTACTACGGCGTATCCGACCTGAAGGGCCTCGACGCCGACTCGCACAAGTTCGAATCGCACTACAACGAATACCTGATCGCGCCGAAGGACAGCGCCGACCGCGTCTATGCCGAGCGCTCGCCGATCAACCATACGGATAAACTGCACCGGCCGATGATCTTCTTCCAGGGCCTGGACGACAAGGTCGTGCCGCCGCCGCAATCGGAGGTGATGGTGGAAGCGCTGCGCGCGCGCGGCGTGCCCGTCGCCTACCTCACCCTGGCCGGCGAAGGCCATGGCTTCCGCAAGGCCGACAGCATCGTGCGCACGCTGGAAGCCGAGCTGTATTTTTATCTGCGAGTCTTCGGCATCCCCGTACCCACCAGCCTGCCGGCGATCGACATCGAGAATCTGCCTGCATGAGCGATGAGGTCTTGCATGCGGTGGTCGATGCCTGCGACGAGTGCCGCAAGCTGATTCTGGCCCTGCTGGCGCTGGCCGGCGAACCGATGGGACKGCGCCGCATCCACGAGCACCTGGCGCCGCTCGAGGTGAGTGCACGTGAGGGTGAACTGGCCGAGCCTCTGGAGCGCCTGCGCGCCGATGGCCTGATCGGCGAGCTGCCGTCGCGCGGCTACACGGTCGCGCCGGACGTGGCCTGGCCCGCGATCCAGTGGGCGCTGCGCGCGCGCCGGTTCAACGAGCTGCGCGAGGTCTACCAGCAGGTGACGCCACTGCGCGTCGACTGGCAGGGCACGCCCATGCTGCGCAGCTACCGCCAGGGCGTCGCGCTGCTGCGCATGGCCCTGCTGGCCGGCGAAGGTCCGAAGACGATCGCGCCGCTGCTGGCCGCCTGCCTGCGCTGCCACGAAGCGGCCTATCTGCATCCGCTCGTGGACGTCTGCGCGCGCCCGTTCGAGTCCGACCTGATGGAACGCATCAATGGCCTCGTGCGCGACGACGTGCTGGCAGTCCTCGTCGGCCACGTCCAGCGCGAACCAGCCAGCGCGCCCGCGATCCGCGCCTACGCCGAGGAACATGTGACGCAAGGCGGCGCGTCGATGGCGCTGCGCACCGCGCTGGCCGAACATTTGATCCTGTGCGGCCGGCTGGACGCGGCGGCCGACCTGCTCGTCGACCTCGACGAATCGGCCACCTTGTACTACCGCAGCGTGCTGCAACTGCTGCGCGGCGATACCGAACCCGCGCTGGCCGGCTTCGACAAGGCGTTAAAAGCGCTGCGGCGCGAAACCGGCAAGAGAAAAGCCATCTTCGAGGGCATCGGCGGGCACCTGTACGTGACGGCCCTGCTGAGGAGCAGCGACCCGAAACACGCAAAGGCCGTGGAAAGTTACCTGGACAGCGCCACGCGCGCCGTGCAAAGCCACGACACCGCGGTCTACCAGCAGTTGTCGATGCTGCGCCAGATCCGCGGCGGCACGGTGGATGCCGACGTGCTCCCGTCGCGCAACTGGGAAACGGGTTCACAGCCCGTGATGTTCCGCGCCCTGCTGCACTGGTGGCTCGGCATGCCGCAACTCGCAGATAAACGCGGCATGCTGGAACAGCAGTTCGACGTGGCCAGCGCCGCCGGGTTCGACTTCATCGCGGCGCAGATCGCGTCCGTGCTGGGCCAGCTGGGGATGGTCGGCATGGAGAAGCAGGCGGTCGCGCTGCGCCAGCAGCACCGCTTCGTCGACCTCGCGCTGTGGTTCGAGCGCGAGCAGCCATGGGAGCGCCAGCTGAATGCGCTGATCAACCTGCAGCCGCCCGTCAACGTGGAGGTCGTCAAGGAGTCCCGCCTCGCCTGGCTCGTGAGCTGGGATGCGCACCTGGGCATCCGGGCCATCGAGCCGCGCGAACAGAAACGCGACGTGCAGGGCGGCTGGACGCGCGGCCGCCCGCTGGGCCTCAAGCGCCTCGCGGAAGAAGCGGCGGAGCTGGATTTCCTGACGGCGCAGGACGTGCAGGTGGCCGCCAGCATCGGCGCCTTCCGCTACTACAGCGGCACTGGCACGCGCTATGAATTCGACCTGGACAAGGCCATCGCCGCGCTGGCCGGCCATCCGCTGCTGTTCTGGATGGACTCGCCGGGCACGCGCATCGAACTGCTGCCCGGCGAGCCGCAACTTGTCGTACGCGCCGGCGGCGGCAAGGTCGTGATCACGCTCGCGCCGCCTTTGCGCGAGCCGCAGGGCGAGATCGTCGTCACGAAGGAGACGCCGACGCGCCTGCGCATCGTGCGTGTAAAAGACGAGCACCGGCGCATCGGTGCCATCGTTGGCGACGGCCTCGAAGTGCCGCTGGAAGCCGAGAAGCGCGTGCTGCAGGCGATCAGCGCCATCTCGTCCATCGTCACCGTGCAATCCGACATCGGCGGCAGCGCGGCCGACATCGAACAGGTGACGGCCGATCCGCGCCTGCACGTCAACCTGTTGCCTTACCAGCAGGGCCTGCGCATCCGGATGATGGTGCGGCCGCTGCCCAACGCCGGCCCGTACTTCCGCCCCGGCGACGGCGCGGAAAGCGTGATCGCGGACGTCGCAGGCGTGCGCACGGAAGCGCGCCGTGACCTGAATGCCGAACGCGAGGCCGAGCGCCAGCTGCTGGCCGACGTGCCCGCGCTGGAGCTGGCGGAAGACGAACATGGCGAGTGGCTGCTCGCGGCACCCATCCACTGCCTGGAACTCGTGGTCCAGTTGCAGGAACTGGACGCATCGAAGGTCCTGGTCGCGTGGCCCGAGGGCGAGTCGTTCCGCGTGTCGAAGAAGGTCTCGTCGAAATCCGTGCGCCTGCAGATCCGGCGCGACAAGGACTGGTTCGCGGCCAACGGTGAAATCCAGGTCGACGAGAACAAGGTGATGGACTTGCGCGACCTGCTTGCGCGCGTGCGCGAGGACCGTTTTATCGCGCTCGGCGACAACCAGTTCCTCGCGCTCACGCACGAGCTGCACCGCCGCCTCATGGATTTATCGGCCTACCGCGATGCCGACGACGAGGCGCTGCGCTTTCACCCGCTGGCCAGCTTCGCGCTGGAAGAGATGGCGCAGGAGGCCGGCGGCGTCGAGGCCGACAAGGCGTGGCGCGCGCACCTGAAGCATATGCAGGCCAATGCGGAATACCGACCGCAGCTGCCGGGCACCCTGCAGGCCGAGCTGCGCGATTACCAGCTCGAAGGCTTCGAATGGCTGTCCCGCCTCGCGCACTGGGGCGTGGGCGCCTGCCTCGCGGACGACATGGGACTCGGCAAGACGCTGCAGGCGCTCGCGCTGATCCTGGCGCGCGCGCCGGGCGGGCCGACGCTCGTCGTAGCGCCGACGTCCGTCGCGACGAACTGGCTCGCCGAAGCCGAGCGCTTCGCGCCCACGTTGAACGTCCGCCTGTTCGGCCCCGGCGACCGCGCTGCGATGGTGAAGGGGGCGGGCCCGTTCGACGTGATCGTCGCCAGCTATGGCCTGCTGCAGCTGGAGTCTGCGCTGTTCGACGGCATCCGCTGGCACACGATCGTGCTGGACGAAGCGCAGGCCATCAAGAACGCCTATACGCGCAGGTCAAACGCCGTGATGGCGCTGCAAGGCGATTTCAGGATGGTCGCCACCGGCACGCCGCTGGAGAACCACCTGGGCGAATTGTGGAACCTGTTCCGGTTCATCAATCCGGGTTTGCTGGGCACCGCCGACCAGTTCCAGTTACGCTTCGCCGGCCCCATCGAAAAGGCGTCCGACAAGCGCGCGGAACTCGCGGCGCGCACGCGATTGCGCCGTCTCACGCAGCCGTTCATCCTGCGCAGGACCAAGGCCCAGGTGCTGTCCGAGCTGCCGCCGCGCACGGAGGTCAATCTGCCCGTGCAGCTGTCGGAAGAAGAGATGGCGTTGTACGAATCGCTGCGGCGCGATGCTTTGGAACGCATCGCGGCACTGGAGGCACAGGATGTGAAAAATGCGTCGCAAAAGCAGATCCAGATCCTCGCGGAGATGATGAAGCTGCGCCGCGCCTGCTGCAATCCCGCGCTCGTCGCGCCCGACAGCGGCATCCGCAGCAGCAAGCTGGAGACGTTCGCGCGCCTCGCGGACGAGCTGCTGGAGAACCGCCACAAGGCACTGGTGTTCAGCCAGTTCGTCGATCACCTCACGCTGATCCGCACTCACCTCGACGAACGCGGCATCCGCTACCAGTACCTCGACGGCTCGACGCCGATGCAGGAGCGCAAGCGCCGCGTGGACGCGTTCCAGGCCGGCGACGGCGACCTGTTCCTCATTTCGCTGAAGGCGGGCGGCGTCGGCATCAACCTGACGGCGGCCGACTACGTGATCCACATGGACCCGTGGTGGAATCCGGCCGTCGAGGACCAGGCCAGCGACCGCGCGCACCGCATGGGCCAGCAGCGGCCCGTCACGATCTACCGCCTGGTGGCGCGCCACACGATCGAGGAAGGCATCGTCGATCTGCACCGCCACAAGCGCGACCTGGCCGACAGCCTGCTGGAAGGCAGCGACATGGCCGCGCGCATGTCGCCGTCGGACATGCTGGCCATGCTGCAGGCCGGACTCGCGGGAACGTCGGCTGGCCGGACGGTGTCGGTCGCGGACTGGCGATCCGGCTGACGATGGACGCCGTTGCGGGGTCGTTGACGGCGGTTGCCGTCACGGCGTGTTCGTGACGTATTGTTTCAGATTCCCGCAAGCATCCCGAATGATGCTAATCTGGCGCCCCCCATCTGGCCCTTTATTCAATCAGGCAGACAGATAATGATGAAATCGAAAATCGCGCTTGCCGTCCTGCYCACCAGCGTCGCGCTGGCGCCGGCAAGTGCGCGCACCAAGCATCACAAGGCCGGCAGCAGCAGCAGCGCCAAGACCCATGCGTCGTCGAAGAGCAAGGGCAAGAGCAAGGCGCAAGCCGTGGACAAGCCGGAAAGCAAGCCCGTCGAAAAGGTCAGCAAGCCCGTCGCCACGACCACGCCGCAGAACCGCAACGACCGCTTCATGGACTCGCTGTCCATGCAATTCCTCACCGCGCTGTGGCGCATCGATCCGGAAAACGGCATCATCGTCGGCAAGTTCGACGCGGCCGCCAGGCTGACGATCCCGGACGCCGCCACGCGCACGAAGCAGCTGGCGTTCATCGACGAATGGCTCGACAAGTTCAGCAAGCTGAACGCCGACAAGCTGTCGCCGAACCAGCGCACCGATCTCGCCGTCCTCCTCAACAAACTGAAATACGACCGCTGGCAACTGACCACGTTCCGCGAATACGAGTGGAACCCGGCCTCGTACAACGTGGCACAGAGCTTCGACCTGATCCTGAATACGGAATACGCGGCCAAGGCGCAGCGCCTGCGCACGATCCTCAAGCGCCTGGCCGACGTGCCGGCGTATTACCAGGCCGCGCAAGCCTCCATCGTCAACCCGACGCACGAACACACGCAGCTGGCGCTCCAGCAGGCGCCGGGCACGCTCGTCGTGCTGGCGGACCTCGGCAAGGCCGCGCAGGAATCGATCCTGACGGCGCAAGAGAAAGCCATCTTCGCCCAGCGCATCGCCAACGCCGGCACCGCGCTGCTGGCCTGGGTCGACTTCCTGACGGACCTCGACAAGTCGCAGGTGCAGATGCAGCGCGCGCGCTCGTTCCGCATCGGCAAGGATCTGTACGAACAAAAATTCGCGTTCGAGATCCAGGCGGTGGGCACGGGCGAGCAAACGTACCAGAAGGCCCTGGCCGCGCGTGACGAACTGCTGACCCGCATGGACGGCCTGGCCGACCAGTTGTGGGACAAGACGATGGGCAGCACCGCGAAACCGGCCGACCGCTACAAGAAGATCGGCATGGTGATCGACCAACTCTCGCTGCAGCACACGACGCCGGCGAACTTCCTGCCCGAGATCCGCCGCCAGATCCCGCAGCTGCAGGACTGGGTCATGTCGCACAACCTCGTGTCGATCGACCCGAGCAAACCGCTCGTCGTGCGCGAGACGCCGCTGTACCAGCGCGGCGTGGCCGGCGCCAGCATCGACGCACCGGGCCCGTACCGCCCACGCGACAAGACCTGGTACAACGTGACGCCGCTGGACGGCCTGACGCCGGAACAGGCCGAGAGCAGCCTGCGCGAGTACAACAACTGGATGCTGCAAATCCTGAACATCCACGAGGCGATCCCGGGCCACTACACGCAGCTGATGAACGCGAACCGCTCGCCCTCGCTCATAAAAGCGTTGTTCGGCAATGGTGCGATGGTCGAGGGCTGGGCCGTGTACGGCGAGCGCATGATGCTGGAATCGGGCTATGGCGACAACGCGCCGGAGCTGTGGCTGATGTGGTGCAAGTGGAACCTGCGCAGCGTCACCAACACGATCCTCGACTACAGCGTGCACGTGCTGGGCATGACGCGCGAGCAGGCGCTGGACCTGCTCGTGCGCCAGGCGTTCCAGACTCCGCAGGAAGCGGCCGAGAAATGGAAGCGCGCGCAGTTGTCGTCCGTGCAGCTGTCCAGCTATTTCAGCGGCTACAGCGACATCATGGAACTCCGCGAGCGCCGCAAGCAGCAGCTGGGCGACCGCTTCGACCTCAAGCAGTTCCACGACCAGTTCCTGAGCTACGGGAATGCGCCCGTCAAGATCATCGGCCAGCTGATGCAGTAACGCGTGAAGCGAAAACCGCTCATCGCGGCGCTCGCGGGCGTCGCCGTGCTGGCCGCCGGCGCGGCATGGTATGTTCTCGACGCCCGCCAGGACGCCACGCCGGGACGCGCCTTCTGGCGCCCCGCCGACGCGCCAACCAGGCCCACGTGGACCGCGCGCGTGATGCCGCTGGCAGGCCGATTCGGCGATCCGTTCGGGACCGTCGTCGACGCCCACGGCAACGTGTTCGTGGCCGACGGCGGTGACTGCAGCTGCATCCGCCGCGTGGCGCCGGACGGCCAGGTCACTGTCTTCGCCGGCGGACGCGCCGGCTTCGCGGACGGCATCGGGACCGCCGCGGCGTTCGACACGCCGTCGGCGCTGGCCATCGACCGCCTGGGCAACCTCTATGTGGCCGATACGCGCAACAACGCAATCCGCAAGGTGGCGCCCGACGGCAAGGTGAGCACGCTGGCGGGCGGCGGCGAGGCGGGCTACGCCGACGGCGTCAAGCGGGCCGCCCGCTTCGACGGACCGGTCGGCGTGGCCGTCGACCGTGACGGCAACGTCTACGTCGCCGACACCTACAACGACCGCATCCGCCGCATCGGCCGGGATAGCGCAGTGACGACCGTGGCCGGTAGCGGCGTACCCGCCTACCTGGACGGCACAGCGATGGCGGCCGCATTCGACACGCCGAGCGCCATCGCCATCGACAGGCACGGCGTGCTGTTCGTCGCCGACACCGGCAACAATGCGATCCGCCGCATCGACAAGACCGGCGCCGTGACGACGCTCGCGTACGCACCCGAGAACGAGCGGCGCCCAGTCGCACTGGCGCTGACACACGACGGCTATCTGTACACCAGCGGCGCGGGCGGACGCATCCTCCAGTTCAACCCGAACGGGCAGTATCACGCCCTGCCCGACGCCGACCGTCCCGCGGGCGCGAGCTATGCCAGCGACGGGAGCGTGCGGCTGTACGCGCCGCGCGGCATCGCTGTAAAACGCGACGGCGCGCTGGTCGTGGCCGATGGCCAGGCGCAGCAGATATTCGCGCTGGCGCCGCCGCAACCGGGCGTGCCGGCTCCGCGCGTTACGGCATCGGCACAACCTGCACCTGAGTCGATGCCCTGGCC
>NZ_JBFUDR010000098.1:0-19983 GCF_056404615.1 Massilia sp. P2_C2
CGCCAGTTCCGCGACGGTGGCCGACCAGGCGGCCAGGTCGCCCTGCTGGGCGACGCGGAACAGTGCTTCGGCGTAAGGGCGGGCGACGGTTGCGAGTTCAGCCATGATCAGAGCTCGGTCGACAGGCGGTTCAGCAGGTCGGCGTGGGCCGCTGCGTTGACTTCGCGCTTCAGGATCTGTTCGGCACCGTGCACGGCAAGAGCAGCCACCTGGCCACGCAGTTCTTCGCGCGCACGGGTAACCTGCTGTTCGGCGTCGGCCTTCGCAGCTTCGACGATGCGGGCGGCTTCGACGCTGGCCTGTTGCTTGGCTTCTTCGATGATCGCCGCGGCACGCTTTTCGGCGTCGGCGATGCGCTTGGCGCTTTCGTCACGGGTCGCTGCCATTTCGCTAGCGATACGCTTCTCGGCGGCGGCCATTTCGGCCTTGCCACGGTCGGCGGCTGCCAGACCATTCGCGATCCTCTCGGCGCGCTCGTCGAGCGCTTTCATCAGCGGCGGCCACACGAATTTCATCGTGAAGATCGCCAGGATGAAGAAGACCACGAACTGGGCAAACAAGGTTGCATTCAAGTTCACGGTGTATTCCTTCTCACAAAAACGGATGCCGAACCTGGGGGGTTCGGCTGTTCAGAATCGAATAACGATTGATTCGATTAGCCGTGGAACGGATTTGCGAAAGCGAACAGCATGGCGATACCGACGCCGATCAGGAATGCCGCGTCGATCAGACCAGCCAGCAGGAACATTTTGGTCTGCAGGGTGTTCATCAGTTCAGGCTGACGTGCCGAGGCTTCCAGGTACTTACCGCCCATCAGTGCGATACCGATACATGCGCCGATAGCACCCAGGCCGATGATCAGACCGCAAGCCAGTGCAACGAAAGAAACGTCAGTCATGAGATTTACTCCAAAAGTATGTTAAAAAATTTAAAAATTACAACTTCTTTACTACCACTATCTTGGTCGTTCTTGCGATCGCGMCGATCAGTGGCCTTCGTGGGCCTGACCGATGTACACCAGCGTCAGCATCATGAAGATGAATGCCTGCAGCACGACGATCAGGATGTGGAAGATTGCCCAGATCGAACCTGCAATGACGTGGCCGACGAAGCCGAACACGGTTGCCGTGGAGCCGAGCAGTGCAATCAACAGGAACAGCAGCTCACCGGCGTACATGTTGCCGAACAGTCGCATGCCGAGCGACACGGTTTTTGCTGCGTATTCGATGATGTTCAGCAGGAGGTTGAACGGCGCCATGTAGATGCCGAACGGTGCTGCGAACAGTTCGTGGATCCAGCCGCCCAGGCCCTTGATCTTGACGCTGTAGTACAGCATCAGGGCCAGCACGCCGAGGGCCATGCCCAGAGTGCCGTTCAGGTCGGCGGTCGGAACGATGCGGAAATGCGGCTCGCCCATGCCCGTGAAGCGGAAAATGGCGGCAAACAGGTCGACCGGCAGGAAGTCCAGCGCGTTCATCAGCACGACCCAGATGAAGACGGTCAGTGCCAGCGGAGCGATGAAGGCGCGGTTGCCGTGCACGATGGCTTTCGACTGGTCTTCGACCATCTCGACGACCATTTCGACGGCGGCCTGGAAACGGCCCGGCACGCCGGCGGTGGCACGGCGCGCGGCCATCCACATGAACAGGCAGCCGATCACGCCCATGGTGACGGACCACAGGATGGTGTCGAGGTTCCACACGTGGAAATCGACCACGAAGGACTGGTGACCATGGGTCAGGTGGCCCAGGTGGTGCTGGATATATTCGCCTGCGGTTGGCGCGTGCTCCGCCGCGGTTTCTACCGTGTTCGTCATTATCGGTGCCTAAATAATAAAATGATGTAACTTTTCAGCGCCACGATGAACCCGCCCAGCAGGGCCAGCCAGTTCAGGCCGTGGTACAGCCGCGCTGCTGCGAACAGCAGCGCAAGCGTTAAAGCAATCTTTACAAATTCCCAGATGAAAAATGTGGCAGGGTTTGCACCGCCCATCTTCTTTGAACTGGCGAACAGGCGAAAAGCCATGATGCCATTGGGCACAACACAACACATCCCGCCAAGTACCGCCGAAAACATCGCAGCCCTCCCCCCCAGCAGTCCGGCGATCACGCCGGCCACAAGTGTTGCCATCATTTGCAGGGAGACCAAGCGCAGCATTTTTCTGTTCTTTTCGCGCCAGCCGTGGTGGAACCGAGTAACGGTATGGTAATTACATGAAACAGCGGGATTATAAGGTGTTATCGGACCCATAGTCAAACTCTTCCATCCTTGGGCTCGCTTATATCGGGTGTAAAAACTACAAAATTTATGCCCCGTAAACTGTTAAATTTCCTACGAAAACTTGCGTATTGATGGCTGGGGGCGTGGGTAAACACGTAGTTTCTGCCATGCATATACCGAACCGACGAGCTTGGTAGCGCGTCCATGACGGCGCGGATTTTTGCACCGCAGCAGTGAGGCGCTGAACAACGAAAGTGCATGGGTGCTTCGTTGTGGTGCAACCGATTGCATGGACGACGGCATGCGGTGTGGATGACGACTTAGTTGTCCACACACAACAGACCATACGAACGGGCAAAAAAATGCCGGGCTCGCGGCCCGGCATCGACAGTGTCGCGGTCAGGATTCAGGGCCGCAGGCGCGCAAGTACCGTGTCGAGAACGTCAAAATTCGGGGTCAGAGCACTTTTTGAGGAAGTTGCTCTGAGTAAATCGTCGGCAAGAGATCGCACATTACCGCGGCGATTCGGTGCCAGAGTAAGGGCGTCTTAGCCCAACATGCATATGGAACATTGTTCAGAAATGTGCTCTGACCCTGAATTTCCGCTGAATTTCCGCGAAAAAGTGCTCTGACCCCGAATTTTCCCCGAATTTTCGGCAGACGTCGAAGTCGAGGTTCAGGCCCGCAGGCGCGCGAGCACCGTGTCGAGAACGTCGAGGTCGGCGAAGTCGATGATCAGCTGTCCCTTGCCCTTGGCGCCCATCTTGAACGCGACGGGGGTGGCGAGGCGGTCGGATAATTCTTCTTCCAGGCGCACGATGTCGCCCGACTTTTCTTTCTGGCGGGGCGCGGCCGCCGGGGCGTTCTGCTCTTCCAGCGCGCGCGCCACCATTTTTTCCGTCTCGCGCACGGACAGGCGTTTGGCAATGACGTGGTTCGCCAGCGCGATCTGGCTCGCAGCGTCGACGGCGAGCAACGCGCGCGCATGGCCCATGTCGATGTCGCCCGCCATCAGCATCGTCTGCACGGGCGACGCAAGGTTGACGAGGCGTAGCAGGTTCGACACGGCGCTGCGCGAACGGCCGACGGCCTGCGCCGCCTGCTCATGGGTGAAGCTGAATTCCGAAATAAGGCGCGCGATGCCCTGCGCCTCTTCCAGCGGATTCAGGTCTTCGCGCTGGATGTTTTCGATCAGCGCCATCGCGGCGGCGTTCTGGTCGTCGACCTCGCGCACGAGCACGGGGATCTCGTCCAGGCCCGCGAGCTGGGCCGCGCGGAACCGCCGCTCGCCGGCGATGATCTCGTAGCGCGCGCCGTTAGTGGACGCCCCGGACGGGTATGTGTCGATCGGACGCACGAGTACCGGTTGCATGATGCCCTGCGACTTGATGGACGCAGCCAGTTCGGCCAGCGAGCCGTCGTCCATGCGGGTGCGCGGTTGATATTTGCCCGCCTGGATCTGTGTGACAGGCAGTGCGGACGGCGCGCCGGCGGATGCGGCCGGCGCTTCCTGCGCGTCCCCGCCGAGCAGCGCATCGAGGCCGCGGCCGAGACCTTTGAGTTTTTTGGTTGCCATAGCTTGTGCTTACCGTGATTACATGGTTTTGATGCGCTCGACCATCTCGGCACCGAAGGCGATGTACGCCTGGGCGCCCTTCGACGACGGATCGAACGTGACGCCCGGGATGCCGTACGACGGGGCTTCCGCCAGGCGCACGTTGCGCGGGATGATCGTCTTGAACACCTTGTCGCCGAAATGCTGCTCGAGCTGGGCCGACACCTGCTGCGACAAGGTCATGCGCGGATCGAACATCACGCGCAGCAGGCCGATGATGCGCAGGTCCTGGTTCAGGTTCGCATGCACCTTCTTGATCGTGTTCACGAGGTCGGACAGGCCTTCCAGCGCGTAGTACTCGCATTGCATCGGGATGATGACGCCGTGCGCCGACACGAGGCCGTTCAGCGTGAGCATCGACAGCGCCGGCGGGCAGTCGATCAGGATGAAGTCATAGTCGGCATCGACCTTGGCCAGCGCCTCCTTCAAACGACGCTCGCGATTTTCCAGCTCGACCATCTCCACTTCGGCGCCGGCCAGCTCGCGGTTGGCCGGCAGCACGTCGAAGCGGCCGGCCTCGCTGCGCAGGCGCGCCGCCGCAATGTCGGCCTCGCCGAGCAGCACCTCGTAGATCGACGAGGCCAGCCCCGCCTTGTTGATGCCCGCGCCCATCGTGGCATTGCCCTGCGGGTCGAGGTCGACCAGCAGCACGCGCTGGTCCAGCTTGGCGAGACCGGCGGAGAGGTTGACGCTCGTGGTGGTCTTGCCCACCCCGCCCTTCTGGTTTGCTACGCAAAAAATTTTCGCCATGTATGCCTTTATCGGACATACGGTTAATACCATTAAAACGGTTTATGCGATTTATATGGTAATAACCGTATAAACTGTTTATACGGTTTATTTGATTGATGCGCCGGGACCGGATATTCCGGATGTTTCACGTGGAACGCTGGATATGCACCAGGTGGCGCTCCGCACCCAGCCTGGGCACCTGCAGCGGTTCCACCCCGGTCACCTGCCATTCAGCCGGCAGCCGTTCCTGCTCGTCTTTCGGCGCCACCCCTTTCAGGGCAATGTAGCGGCCGCCGTCGGCCAGCAGGTGTGAAGACCAGTTGACGAAATCCGACAGGTCGGCAAACGCACGTGACGTGATGACGTCGAATTTGTCGCTCACCTGCAGTTGTTCCACTCGGGCCGTGTACACCGTCACATTGCTCAGGCCCAGTTCCGCCTTCACCTGGGTGAGGAATGCCGTCTTCTTGTGCACCGTGTCGATCATGGACACTTTCATGTCCGGCCGCACGATGGCCAGCACGATGCCCGGCAGGCCGCCGCCCGAACCCACGTCCAGCACATTATGCGCCTGCGCGAACGCGGGCACCGCCGCGAGCGAATCCAGCAGGTGATGCGTGACCATCTGCATCGGATCACGCAGCGAGGTCAGGTTGTACACCGAATTCCACTTGAACATCAACGCCAGGTAGTCCATCAGCTTTTCCCGCTGGGCCGAGCTGACGTCGAGGTGCATCGCGACGATGCCCTCTTCCAGTACGGCCGCAAGGGCGCTCCGGTCGAAATTCTTCATGCGGCCGATTCCTCGCTCGGGACATTGGTGAAGCCCTTGGCGCCGCGTTTTTTCAGGTGTACGAGCAGCAGAGAAATTGCCGCCGGCGTCACACCGGAAATGCGCGATGCCTGGCCCAGCGTCTCGGGACGTTGCTTGTCGAGCTTCTGGCGGACCTCGATCGACAGCGCCGTGATCTCCAGGTAGTTCAGGTTGTCCGGCAGCTTGAGGTTTTCGTAGTAGTCGTGGCGTTCCACCTCGCGCGCCTGGCGGTTGATATAGCCCGAATACTTCAGCTGGATCTCGACCTGTTCCTTGACGGCCGGATCCTCGACGCTCGGTCCGCCCAGTGCCTGGCCATCGACACCCTGCAAAGACACGAGCTGGTCGTATTCGACGCCCGGACGGCGCAACAGGTCCGCCAGGTTGTACTCGCGCTCGATGGCCTGCCCGATCACCCGTTCGGACTCGGCCGCGGCGAGGATGCGCGGGTTGACCCACGTCGTGCGCAGGCGTTCCAGTTCGCGCGCGACGGCGTCGCGCTTGCGCTCGAACGCTTCCCACTGCACATCGCCGACGACGCCCAGCTTGCGGCCGATTTCCGTCAGGCGCATGTCGGCATTGTCTTCACGCAGCGACAAACGGTATTCGGCGCGGCTCGTGAACATACGATATGGCTCCGCCACACCCTGCGTCGTCAGATCGTCGACGAGCACGCCCAGATAGGCTTCCGAGCGCGACGGCGTCCACGCCTCGCGGCCCTGGGTCTGCAGCGCCGCATTGATACCGGCCAGCATGCCCTGCGCGGCCGCTTCTTCGTAACCGGTCGTGCCATTGATCTGGCCGGCAAAAAACAGCCCCTGGATCGCCTTCGTCTCCAGCGATGCCTTCAGGCCGCGCGGGTCGAAATAATCGTATTCGATCGCATAGCCGGGACGCAGGATGAAGGCATTCTCCAGACCCCTCATCGAACGGACCAGCGCGAGCTGGACGTCAAACGGCAGGCTCGTCGAGATCCCGTTCGGATAAAACTCGTTCGTCGTCAGGCCTTCCGGTTCGAGAAAGATCTGGTGCGATYCCTTCGACGCGAAGCGGTGGATCTTGTCTTCGATCGACGGGCAATAGCGCGGACCCACGCCTTCGATCACGCCCGTGTACATCGGGCTGCGGTCGAGGCCGTTGCGGATGATGTCGTGCGTCTGCGCATTCGTGTGCGTGACCCAGCACGGCAGCTGTTTCGGATGCATGGCGGCATTGCCCATGTACGAAAACACCGGCACCGGATCGAGGTCGCCCGGCTGTTCCGTCATCACGGAAAAGTCGATGCTGCGGCCATCGATGCGCGGCGGCGTGCCGGTCTTGAGACGGCCCTGCGGCAGCTTGAGTTCCTTCAGGCGCGACGACAACGACACGGCCGGCGGATCGCCGGCGCGACCGGCCGAGTAATTCTGCAGGCCGACGTGGATCTTACCGTCGAGGAAGGTACCCGCCGTCAGCACGACGGCGCGCGCACGGAAGCGCAGGCCGATCTGCGTAACGGCACCGACGACGCGGTCGCCTTCGACCATCAGGTCGTCGACGGCCTGCTGGAACAGCCACAGGTTGGGCTGGTTTTCCAGGCGCGAACGGATCGCCTGCTTGTACAGCATGCGGTCGGCCTGGGCACGGGTGGCGCGCACGGCCGGGCCCTTCGAGGAGTTCAGGATGCGGAACTGGATGCCCGCTTCGTCCGTGGCAATGGCCATTGCGCCGCCCATGGCGTCGACTTCCTTGACCAGGTGGCCCTTGCCGATGCCGCCGATCGAGGGGTTGCAGGACATCGCCCCGAGGGTTTCAATATTGTGAGTGAGCAACAGGGTCTTTTGGCCCATGCGCGCAGACGCGAGCGCCGCTTCGGTGCCGGCATGGCCGCCGCCAACGACGATTACGTCGAATTCTGTCGGAAATAGCATGATGGAATGTGTTGCGAGGAGGATTAAGAAAGGATTATAGATTCTTTTTTTGACGCAGCTTTGGCTGAGCTCTTAAAACGACAGATTTTGTTTCACGTGAAACAGTGGTAGAGCGGCTACGTGCTAGGATTTTGCGACACTAACCCATCCGACGCTGCCATGCCGACACCACGCCAGCACATCTACGCCCTCTTCTTCATGAGCACCTGCGTCGGCGCCGCGGCGCGCACCGACCTGCCGTCCATCTCGTTCGGCCACAAGGATTGGGAACTCGCCTGCGACAACACACGGACCTGCCGGGCTGCCGGCTACCACCCGGAAGGCGACGAACCCAATGCCACCATCCTTCTTACCCGTGCGGCCGGGCCGCACCAGCCTGTCGCCATCCAGCTGCAGCTGGCGGATGACGAGCGCCATCCGCTTCCCGGCCTGGTCACGATGACCGTCGCCCAGCGGCCCGTCGGCAGCGTCCGCCTCGATCCTAAGTCAAACACCGGCGCGCTGTCCCAGACGCAAGTCCAGGCCCTGTTACCCGCATTGCTGAAAGATGAGCTGGTCGCGTGGTCCGCGAACGGGACCACGTGGACGATCTCGACGGCAGGCGCCAATGCCGTGCTGCTCAAAATGGATGAATTCCAGGGACGGCTGGACACGCCCGGTGCACTCGTGCGCAAGGGAAGCAAGCCAGAAGGAAATGTTCTGCCGGCAGTTGCACCGCCGCGCATCACACCCAGCCCCGTCAGCCAGGACAAACACCCGCTCACGTTGACGGCTGCACAGACGCGCGATCTGATCGCGGCGTTGCGCATGACCGCGCGGGACGGCAGTTGCGACATGCTGGACGCCAAAAGCGACGAGGCCAGCGAACTCGAGGTCCGACGCCTGACGAAAGACAAGTTGCTCGTGTCGCACATCTGCTGGCGAGCCGCGTACAACGAGGGTGCCGGCTACTGGGTTGCCAATGCCCAGCCGCCATACATTCCGGTCCTCGTCACGACATCAGCCACCGACTACGACAACGGCGTCATCTCGTCCATGCAAAAGGGGCGAGGCATCGGCGACTGCATCGGCACGGCAACCTGGACCTGGGATGGCCGTACCTTTATGCAGACGTCGGACGCGACGACAGGCATGTGCCGGCAATTCCCCGGCGGGGCCTGGAATCTGCCGACGCTCGTGACCCGCGTAGGCAAGTGACCACTGTTTCACGTGAAACAATCACCAGCCGAGACGCATGAACGAGTCGTACGCAGTCTTGACAATCAGCAGCGACACGACGACGAGGAACAGCTTGCGCACGAACCCGCTGCCATGCTTCAGCGCCAACCGCGTACCGATCAGCGACCCGGCCACCTGACACACAGCCATCAACGCGGCCAACTTCCAGATCAGGTGACCGCTATAGCCGAACCAGATCAGCGCCGACACATTGCACGCGACGTTCACCACCTTCGCGGCAGCGGACGCGCCCAGGAAGTCGAAGCCGAAGAAACGGACGAACAGGAATAGCAGGAAACTACCGGTACCTGGGCCAAAGAAACCGTCATAAAAACCGATGAAGGCGCCGACACTCACCGCCAGCAGGCGTTCCGTCATCCCGCTGTGCAGCGGCGCGTGGACGGAGCCGAAGTCCTTCTTCTTGAACGTGTAGACGGCCACGGCCAGCAGGATCAGCGGCAGCAGGCTGCGCACGAAGTCGCCGGGAACACGGGTCACGGTCCAGGCACCCGCGAAAGCCATGACGAACGCAGCGACGGCGGCCGGGGCTGCGGCACTCCACGCGACCTGCACCCGCCGCGCGTATTTCACGGCGGCGACCGTCGTCCCGAATATCGCCGCCAGCTTATTGGTACCCAGCAGCGTTGCCGGCACTTCCTTCGGATACACGGCAAAGATCGCCGGGATCTGGATCAGCCCTCCTCCACCGACGACAGCATCAACGAGACCGGCAACGAAGGCCGCCACGGCCAGCAGGGCAAAATCGAACATGAAACACCAGCGCGTAAAAGCGCTATTGTACGGTGTGGCGCTTGTTGCGACGCAACAAAGCTCAGACGGCAGCCGCCCGTCCTTCCTCGAAGAACTGGATCAGCAAGCGGTTGACCTCGTCCGCCGCCGTCAGTTGCAGCCAGTGATCGGCGCCGCGGATGTGCTCGAAACGGAATTCGCCGTCGACATAGTGCGCCGAGTCGCGCATCTGTTTTTCGCCCAGCGCGAGATCGCGGTCGCTCCACAATCCCATCACGGGCACCTTCACGTGCCGGTGCGCGCGCGGCAGCGCCAGGCTCACATTGGCACGGTAATAGTTCAGTGCGGCCGTCAGGCGGCCCGGCGGCGACAGGTCGCGCTTCCAGTGATCGGATTGGCCGGGCTCGTCCGTGAACTGGCGCATGATGAACCAGTCCGCCGCCCGCAGGGTATGCTCGGCCAGCCCAGGCACCATGAAGCCGAGGATATATATCATACGCAAGCGCTGCAGGATGCCCGCGTGCCCGATCGCATACGGATGACCGGTCGACAGCGTCACATAGCGGTGTACGCGCTCGGGCGCCAGCGCCGCGATCTGCCAGCCGACCACGCCGCCCCAGTCATGGCCGACGAGGAAAACCTTGTCGACGTGCAGGGCGTCGAGCAGGCCGAGCACGTCGCCGCGCAGCTTGTCGAGTGTGTAGTCGAGGACGCCGCCCGGCGCATCGCTGCGGCCGTAACCGCGCAGGTCGGGGGCCAGTACACGAAAGCCGGCGGCGGCCAGCGCGGGGACTTGTTTGCGCCAGACGAGGTGCGTGTCGGGAAAGCCGTGCAGTAGCAGCACGGACGGGCCCTGCCCCGTCATCGTCGTATGGATGCGGATGCCGTTCACATCCAGCATGAGAGATTCTTCGATCACGTGCGTCTCCTTGCCACTCGTCCGGCATCAACGGTTCAGGCGGGCTCGCGACGGCGGCTTGCGCGGGCCAATGCCGCAGCGATCTCACCGACGATGCCCCGCCGGAACAACAGCACACAGGCAACAAAGATGAGGCCGGTGACGATGCCGACGGATTCTCCAAGTGATGCGAACCATTCTACATGCGTCGCCTCGGCCAGGAAGTTCCCGAAGTCGCCGAGCTTGTTTTCCAGCGCGACGATGAGGAAGGCGCCCAGGATCGGCCCGGCCAGGGTGCCCATGCCGCCCACGAGGGTCATCAGGATGACGAGGCCGGACATGGTCCAGTGCACGTCCGTCAGCGTCTCGAAGCCGAGCACGACCGTCTTGGTGGCGCCGGCGAGACCGGCCAGCGCGGCCGACAGCACGAACGCAACGAGCTTGTAGTTGTCCACGTCGTAGCCCAGGGAAATGGCGCGCGCTTCATTTTCTTTGATGGCTTTAAGCACTTGCCCGAACGGCGAGTGCACGGTGCGCACGATCAGCGCAAAACCGCCGACGGCCAGCGCCAGCACGACGTAGTACAAATGGATGTCGTTGGCGAGGGCTAGCATGCCCAACAGCTTGCCGCGCGGCACGCCCTGCAGCCCATCCTCGCCATGCGTAAACGGCGCGCGCAACGCGGCGAAATACACCATCTGGGCGAGGGCCAGGGTGATCATCGCAAAATAAATGCCCTGACGCCGGATGGCCAACAGCCCCATCACGAGACCCAGCGCCGCGGCGGCCAGCACACCCAGCAGCAGGGAGAGTTCGAACGGCAGCCCGAGGCCCGTCAGCGCATAGCCGGTCACGTAGCCGGCGCCGCCGAAAAATGCCGCATGGCCGAACGACAGCAGGCCCGTGTAGCCGATCAGCAGATTGAACGCACAGGCGAACAAGCCGAAGCACAGCAGTTTCATCAGGAAGACCGGATAGCCGACGAACGGCGCCACCAGCGCCACCGCCAGCGCGAGTCCATAGCCCAGCGTTCTGTTCATGACCTCTCCTTATCGTTCCTTGCCGAACAGGCCGGCGGGCCGCAGCAGCAATACGATCACCATCACGACGAACACGACGACTTCCGACGCTTCCGGGTAATAGACGCGCGTCAGCCCCTCGATGACACCCAGCGCCAGGCCCGTGACGATGGAGCCGAGGATCGACCCCATGCCGCCGATCACGACGACAGCGAACACGACGATGATGAGGTTCGAGCCCATCAGCGGCGTCACGTTGATGACGGGCGCGGCCAGGACGCCCGCGAAGCCGGCCAGCGCGACGCCGAAGCCATAGGTCAATGTCACCATCAGCGGCACGTTGACGCCGAACGCCTCGACCAGCTTCGGATTCTCCGTACCGGCGCGCAGATAGGCGCCCAGCCGCGTCTTTTCGATCGTGAACCAGGTCGCCAGGCACACGACGAGCGACGCCAGCACGACCCACGCACGGTAGTTCGGCAGCATCATGAAGCCGAGGTCGGTCGCGCCGGACAGCGCTTCCGGCACGTCCAGCGTCTGGCCGGACACGCCGAAGAACGAGCGGAACACGCCCTCCAGCAACAAGGTGATGCCGAACGTCAGCAACAGGCCATACAAATGATCGACGCGATAGAGCCAGCGCAGCATCGTCTTTTCGATCAGGATGCCGAACACGCCGACGATCAAGGGCGCCAGCACGAGCATCATCCAGTAGTTCAACCCGAACGACGTGACCCCGATGTACGCCGCGAACGCGCCCATCATGTACAGGGCGCCGTGCGAGAAATTGATCACGTTGAGCAGGCCAAAGATCACGGCCAGGCCGAGCGACAGCATCGCATAGAACGAGCCGTTGACCAGGCCCAGCAGCAGCTGGCTCATCATGGCCTGCAGGGGGACGCCGAATATTTGCATGGACTCACTTCCAGGCTGCGCACTTCGTCTCGGCCTTGGTCGTGTACGCCTGCGCACCCGGGATCGTGGCGACGACCTTGTAGTAATCCCAAGGCGCCTTCGACTCGGCCGGTGTTTTAACTTGCATCAGATACATGTCGTGGACCATGCGGCCGTCCGGGCGGATCTCGCCATTCTTCGCGAACATGTCGTTGATCTTGGTTTTTTTCAGCTGGGCCATGACCTTGTCGCCATCGTCCGTGCCGGTCGCCTTGACCGCGTTCAGGTAATTCATCGCAGCCGAATAATCGGCCGCCTGCAGCGACGACGGCTCCTTCTTCATCTTGGCAAAGTATTTCCTGGCCCACGTACGCGTGTCGTTATTCATGTCCCAATACCAGGCGTCCGTCAGGTACAGGCCCTGCGTCGTCGGCAGGCCGAGGGTGTGGATATCGTTAATGAACACGAGCAGGCCAGCGATCTTCATCTTGCTCGTCAGCCCGAATTCCTTCGCGGCCTTGACGGAGTTGATGAAGTCGCCGCCGGCATTCGCCAGCCCCAGCACCTGGGCTTTCGAGGATTGCGCCTGCAACAGGAACGACGAGAAATCGGAGGCGCCGAGCGGGTGCTTGACGCTGCCCAGCACGGTACCGCCATTCGCTTTGACGACGTCGGTCGTGTCCTTTTCCAGCGACTGGCCGAACGCATAGTCCGCCGTGAGGAAGTACCAGGTCTTGCCGCCCTGCTTGACCATCGTGGCGCCCGTGCCGCGCGCGAGCGCGACCGTGTCGTATGCGTAGTGCACGGTGTACGGCGAGCACTGTTCGTTGGTCAGTTGCGCGGTGCCGGAGCCGATCGCAATAAACACTTTTTTCTTTTCCGCCGCGACCTTGGCCATGGCCAGGCTAGCGCCGGAATTCGTGCCGCCGATCAACATGTCGACGCCCTGCTGATCGAACCATTCCCTCGCCTTGCTGGCGGCGATGTCCGGCTTGTTCTGGTGATCGGCGACGATGAACTGGATCTTCTTGCCATTGATGGCGCCCCCCATGTCCGCGATCGCCATGCGCACGGCTTCGGCGCCGCCATTGCCGTCGATGTCGGAATACACGCCGGATAAATCCGTAATCATGCCGATCTTGATGGTGTCGCCCGAGATCTGGGCGAGCACGGGCGTGGACAAACCGGCCGCGCAGGCGGCGGCGGATAAGGCAATGGCGGTGCGCATTGTGCGTATCGTGCGTTTCATGAGGTCTCCAGGTCGATGATCAAACGCCCAGCAATTCCGTGAGTTCCGGCATGCTGGTCCGCAATTCCCCGGCCGCGATCGTTTTGACGATGCGGCCGTGTTCCATGACATAAAACCGGTCCGCCAGCGGCGCCGCGAACCGGAAATTCTGTTCCACCATGACGATCGTGTAGCCCTTCTCCCTGAGCGTCCGGATCATGCGCGCGAGCGCCTGCACGATGACGGGCGCCAGCCCTTCCGAGATCTCGTCCAGCAGCAACAGGCGCGCGCCCGTGCGCAGGATGCGCGCCACGGCCAGCATCTGCTGCTCGCCGCCGGACAGCCGCGTGCCCGGGCTGTGGCGGCGTTCATACAGGTTCGGAAACATCTGGTAAATCTCGGCCACGGACATGCCGGACTCGTGACCGGCCAGCCGCGGCGGCAACATCAAGTTTTCCTCGGTCGACAGCGACGAGAATATGCCGCGCTCTTCCGGGCAATAACCGATGCCGAGATGGGCGATCCGGTGCGTCGGCAGGCGGATCGCCTCGACGCCATTGACGCGAATGGCACCGCTGCGCGCCCCCGTCAGGCCCATGATGGCGCGCAGGGTGGTCGTGCGGCCGGCGCCATTTCTCCCCAACAAAGTCACAACCTCGCCCGGCTGCACGGACAGGCTGACGCCATGCAGGATGTGCGATTCGCCATACCAGGCGTGCAAGTCGACGATGTCCAGTGCCGGCGTCATCCGTGCGCTCCTTCCAACGGCGTGTCCGCACTGCCCATATACGCTTCGACGACCTGCGGATTGCGCGACACGTCCTCGTAGCTGCCTTCCGCCAGCACGGCGCCGCGCTGCAGCACGGAAATGCGGTCGCAGATGCCGGCGACGACGTTCATGTTGTGCTCGACCATCAGGATCGTGCGGCCGGCCGACACCTTCTTGATGAGTTCCGTCACGCGGTGCACGTCTTCGTGGCCCATGCCCTGCGTGGGCTCGTCCAGCAGCATGAGTTCCGGCTCCATGCCCAGGGTTGTGGCGATCTCGAGCGCGCGCTTGCGGCCGTAGGGCAAGTCGGCCGTGATGCTGTCGGCGAATTCCGCCAGGTCGACTTCGGCCAGCAGCTGCATCGCGCGGTCGTCGAGCTGCCGCAATGTCCGCTCGCTGCGCCAGAAGTGATAACTCGTACCGAGCGCCCGCTGCAGGCCGATGCGCACATTCTGCAGCACGGTCATGTGCGGAAACACGGCCGAGATCTGGAACGAGCGGATGATGCCCCGGCGCGCGATCTGCGCAGGCCTGAGCGAGGTGATGTCGGTGCCGTTGAACACGATGCGGCCGGCGGATGGCGACAGGAATTTCGTGAGCAGATTGAAGCAGGTGGTCTTGCCGGCGCCATTGGGACCGATCAGCGCGTGGATATGGCCGCGCTGCACCTGCAGGTTGACCCGATCGACGGCCGTAAAACCCTTGAATTCCTTCGTCAGCTCACGTGTTTCCAGAATGACGTCCGGCATTGCGTCTCCCCGCGGTCGTGATGCAAGCATTCAAGCTTGATAAATCATACACACTTTTGGCAATCTTCAAGATACAGCACGAGCCCGGTAAATCGTCCTGCGTTACGTCATGACGGCACGCAAACCCGTTGTGCAAATTTGCCCAGCAACGTAGGGTGGGCACCCTGTGCCCACCATGCATTACCGCGACACATGCATTTGGTGGGCACGTTCGTATGTGAGGCCCCGGCCTCAAATGCCCACCCTGTCTACGTACAATCGTGCAGGATCAGCTGAGCCGTCTTTTCCGCGATCATGAGGGTCGGCGAATTCGTATTGCCGGACGTGATCGTCGGCATGATGGACGCGTCGACGACCCGCAACTTATCCACACCTTTTACGCGCAGGGTACTGTCGACGACGGCGAGCGGATCGTCGAGCCGGCCCATGCGGCAAGTGCCGACAGGGTGAAAAATCGTCGTGCCGATGAGGCCGGCCGCCTGCGCCAGTTCGTCTTCCGTGTGGTAATGCGGGCCGGGCTTGAATTCTTCCGGGCGGTATTTCGCCATGGCCGGCGCCGCCACGATGCGCCGCGTGAGAGACAACGCCTCGGCCGCGACCTTGCGATCTTCCTGGGTGCTGAGGTAGTTCGGCACGATCTTCGGCGGCGCGTAGCTGTCGTTCGCCGCAAGCCGGACATGGCCGCGCGCCGTCGGCCGCAGGTTGCAGACGCTGGCCGTGAACGCTGGAAAACCGTGCAGCGGATCGCCGAATTTTTCCAGAGATAACGGCTGCACGTGGTATTCCAGGTTCGGCGTCGCCTGGCCGGGATCGGAACGGGCAAAGGCGCCCAGCTGCGACGGGGCCATCGACATGGGCCCGCTCTGGAACAGCAGGTATTGCAGCCCGATCTTCATCTTGCCGTGCCACGACGCAGCGCTCGTGTTCAGCGAAGGGGCGCCCGTGATGCGATAGACCATGCGCAACTGCAAATGATCCTGCAAATTCTCGCCCACGCCAGGCGCGTCGACGATGGGCGCAATACCGTGCCGGTGCAGCAGGTCGGCGGGCCCGATGCCAGACAATTGCAGGAGGTGGGGCGAACCGATCGCGCCGGCGGCCAACAAGGTTTCGCGCCGGGCCGTGGCCGTGAATGCGCGGYCGCCGCCCGAAAATTGCACGCCGCGGCAGATGGCGCCCTGCTCCGTCCGGTCGATGAGCAGCTTTTCCACATGACAGCCGGTCATGATCGTCAAGTTCGGTCGTGCCGCCGCCGGCCGCAGGAATGCTTTGGAAGCGTTCAGCCGGATGCCGCGCCGCTGGTTGACTTCGAAATAGGCACAGCCCGTGTTATCGCCGCCGTTGAAATCGTCGATTTTCGGAATCCCGGTCTCGCTGGCCGCTTCCCGGAAGGCGTCGAGGATGGCCCAGGACAAACGCTGGCGCTCGACTCGCCATTCTCCGCCGCCGCCGTGCGTGGCGCTGGCGCCGCCGTGATGGTCTTCGCTTGCCTTAAAAAGCGGCAGCACGTTCTCCCAGCGCCATGAGGAATCGCCGGTCACCGCGGCCCAATGGTCATAGTCTCCGGCCTGACCACGCATGTAGATCATGCCGTTGATTGACGAACTTCCACCGAGCACTTTTCCACGCGGGTAGATCAAGGCGCGACCCGCGAGGCCGGGATCGGGTTCCGTCCTGAACAACCAGTCCGTGCGGGGATTCCCGATGCAATGCAAATAGCCGACGGGAATATGGATCCACAGGTAATCGTCCTTGCCGCCCGCCTCGATCAGCAGGACGTGCACATCGGGCTTGCGCGTGAGGCGGTTGGCCAGCACGCAGCCGGCAGTGCCGGCGCCCACGATGATGTAGTCGAACTCGCCTGCGGACTCCATGGACCCTCGCTTCGTGATTCGGTTGAGAAAGCTTACCAGATGATCAAGCTCAACAAGGGGTCGCTGGACTGTGGATAAACGTATGAATATCCACAGGTACGAAATGTGAGGAAGACGGACTTTTCGCACAGCCGAGATTTTTATCCAGTTTTGCCACAAGGCACATACAAAACCAGCCCACCGGCTTATGCGAACCGTAAACGTTTGATGTTGTGGACAAAACCCAGCTTATCCACAGAAGAGTGGTACCGTTAACTATTACCATTATTCTGTATACAAGCTTTTGGTTGTAAACCTGACGACTCTGCTCGAACGGGTGACCCTGCCGAACAATTTTTTCGACTCCGGTCACGCCGCCCCTGCGACACCGCTGACAGCGTCGATCGTTGTGATGTCCTGCTTCCGAAAAAAAAGACCGACTCCGGACGCGCAAGCGGTTCGACCCTGACGCGACGTCGATCTGGCTAGCTGTCAGCGCTGAAAAACCATCGTTTCCAGCTCAAAAACCGCCTGACTCCGCCTGCTTTGTGGATAAGCTGCTGAATATCCACAGGATCGAATGTGCGGAACTGACACCTGACGCGGTCGCCGATTTCTTGTCCAGTTTCGGTCCCATCCAGAACCAAGGTTTGTTCAACGGTTTACGGCGCACGTAAACCCTTGAGCTTGTGGAAAAAATCTGGTTTATCCACAATCCTGCCCGCGTTTACTATCACTACTATCCTTTCTTTCTATCCAAGTTAACTAAAGAAGGAAAACTGTCGCGGCGTCGGCAGAACGGCTCACGCCGCACGATTGACGGCTACGCCGGCACGACGCATACGCTCTTTTGTCTGCAAAAAAAAAAAAAAAAAAAAGCAACTCAGGCCATCGTGGCCACGACAGCGTCGGCGATGACGCAAGCTTCTGGTTCGCGATTGATCGCTGTCAGCGTTTCAATGTGAGGCAGACACTGCTCGACATCTTTTTTGTCTGCAGAAAGAACAAGACGCCTCTATCGCATCCACAACGAGACCTCGTCCTGCTGGCGCTACACTCGGACGATCGATGTCAATGGAACATGCAACCCCGCCTGAAAACGGCGCGATTGTGGAAAACCGACTGCATATCCACAGGACCGGATGTGCAGAACAGCGTCTTTTTCTGCTCCCAGGTTTTTTGTCCAACATCGGTTCAGCGCCGATACAATGCTTGTCCAGCCGCTCCATGAGCGCGTAAACCGTTGACGCTGTAGATAAATTCCGTCTTATCCACAGACAGCAACGCGTTTACTATCACTACCATTTTTTATATACATCTTTGTCTATAAAACAAAAACAGCGGGAAAAACGGGAACAAGTCACCCAACACCCCGTCCAGACAACCCAAAAACAGGCAAAAACATGCGATTAGGAATCATCAGCGCACTGCACGAAGAACAGCAGGGGCTCGTAGAAGCCATGGAAGGGCCCTACAAGCTCACGCACGGCATGCGTGACTACTTCCTCGGTCGACTGTGGGAAATCGACGCTGTGTGCGTTTTATCGCGTATAGGCAAGGTTGCAGCGGCACTGACGACGACGACGCTTGTGGAGAAGTTCGGTGTTACCCACATCCTTTTTACGGGCGTGGCTGGCGCTGGAGACGCTTCGATCCGTGTCGGCGACATCGTCGTGGCCGAATCCCTGATCCAGCACGACATGGACGCGAGTCCCTTGTTTCCCCGTTATGAGGTACCGTTGACGGGTTTGACGCACTTCCTGTCCGACCATCACATGGCCTTGCAGCTGTCCGATGCGGCGCAACGCTTCCTGGAAGACGACTTCGCCCTGGCTGTCGATGCCGGGGAACGGGCCGTATTCGCGCTCAGCGGGCCGCGGTTGCATCGTGGGCTGATCGCCAGCGCCGACCAGTTCGTCAGCGACAGGGACCGTCTGAACGCGTTGAATACGGCCTTGCCGGGCCTGCTGGCCGTGGAGATGGAAGGCGCTGCGGTGGCGCAGGCCTGTTTCGAGCTGGGAATCCCATTCGGCGTGATCCGGACGATTTCCGACAACGCCAATGAAAACGCGGCCACGGATTTCATGCGTTTCGTGAAATCCGTCGCCGCGCGTTATGCTTTTTATATCGTCAGGCAGTTCTGCCTGGGCTGGCAGGCGTCGGCCGATGCTCAGTCCAGCAAGCCATCCGCCCGCACGTAGTCGTACCCCAGGTCCTTCGCCACGGCGGCGTAGGTCACTTTGCCTTCGCAGACGTTCAGGCCGTTCTTGAGGTGGGGATCGTCGCGCAACGCCTTCCGCCAGCCCTTGTTCGCCAGCGCCACGGCATGGCCTATCGTCGCGTTGTTCAGCGCGAATGTCGACGTGCGTGCCACCGCACCCGGCATATTGGCCACGCAATAATGCACGACGCCATCGACGACGAAGGTCGGATCGGCATGTGTCGTCGGATGCGATGTCTCGAAACAGCCGCCCTGGTCGATCGCCACGTCGACGACGACCGATCCTTTCTTCATGCGCGCGACCATGGCCCGCGTCACCAGTTTCGGCGCCGCGGCCCCGGGCACGAGCACGCCGCCGATGACGAGATCGGCCGACAGCACGGCTTCCTCGATCGCATGCGTGTTCGAATACACCGTGGTGATCCGGTTGCCATAGATCAGATCGAGCTGGCGCAGGCGGTCGACGTTCTTGTCGAGGACGGTCACGCGCGCGCCGATGCCGACGGCCATCTGCAATGCATTGGTCCCCACGACGCCGGCGCCGATGATGACGATGTGTCCTGCCGCCACGCCCGGCACGCCGCCCAGCAGGATGCCGGCGCCGCCTTTCGATTTCTCCAGGTGACAGGCGCCGGCCTGGATGGACATCCGCCCCGCCACCTCGCTCATCGGGGCGAGCAGCGGCAGGCCACCGCCAGGGCCGGTGATGGTTTCATATGCAATGCACACGGCGCCCGATTTCACCAGGGCCGCCGTCTGCTCCGGATCCGGTGCCAGGTGCAGATAGGTGTACAGGATCTGTCCCGGCCGCAGCATCGCGCATTCCTGCGGCTGCGGTTCCTTGACTTTGACGATCATCTCGGCTTGTGCGAAGACGTCTTGCGCGGACGCCACCATCGTCGCGCCGGCGGCCGTGTACTGCTCGTCCGTCAACCCGATGCCGATACCCGCGCCGGCCTGCACGATGACACGATGACCGCGCGCGACCAGTTCATGCACGCTGGGGGGCGTGAGGCCCACCCGGAATTCATTGTTTTTGATTTCTTTTGGGACGCCTACTAACATGTCTTCCTCCAAGTTGGACAGCTAAACC
>NZ_JBFUDR010000099.1:0-19747 GCF_056404615.1 Massilia sp. P2_C2
GCTTTTGCAGACGGCGTGCCTGACGTGTCGTCAGCCCCAGGCGCTGTGCCGCAATGACCGCCGTGATCTCGCCCCTGACACTGGCGGCGATGATTTCGGCGCGCTCCAACTCCTCCATCGTAATGCTCCCGACTTTGCCCACACTCGACTCCAAACCATTCAGAATCGACAGCATGAGCTATCTAGCAAAAGCGGACATTTCTACTTTGCTAGAAGCGGACATTACAACTTTGCCCTAACACACCCTACGGTCATGCGCGTCAATCTGGTTCGACTGGGGTGAGGGCCCGTCCGCTGCGGAAATAACTGCGCACATTGTCCAGCATGAGCTGCGCCATCGCCGCCCGCGTCTCGTGCGTGGCGCTGCCCAGGTGCGGCGTCAGCATCACGTTATCGAGCGCGAAGAAGCGCGGATCGATGTCCGGCTCGTTGTCGAACACGTCCAGCGCCGCGCCGGCGATGGCGTTGCTCTCCAGCGCCGCCAGCAGCGCCCGCTCGTCGACGAGCGTGCCGCGTGCCACGTTCACGAGGTAGCCGCCCGGCCCCAGCGCCTCCAGCACGCGCGCGTCGACGAGGTGCTTCGTCCCGGCCCCGCCGGGTGCCACGACGATGAGGATGTCGGAATCGCGCGCGAGCGTGGCCAGGTCGGCCTCGTAGCGCCAGGCGAGCTTCTGGTCGGTGCGGCCGTGGTAGGCGAGCGCCACGCCGAACGTCTCCAGCCGGCGCGCGATCTCCTTGCCGATGCGCCCCATGCCGACGACGCCGACGTGCTTGCCCGCGAGGCTCGTCGCCAGCGGGAAGTTGGCGGACTTCCACGCGCCGGCGCGCACGTAGCGGTCGGCCTGCGGCAGGCGGCGCAGCAGCGCCAGCAGGGAGCCGATGCACAGCTCGGCCACGGCGGCGTTCAGCACGTCCGGCGTGTTGGCGACGACGATGCCGCGGCGCGCGGCCAGCGCGCGCGGGATCAGGTCGTAGCCGACGCCGCAGGTGGCGATGATCCCGAGGGCGGGCAGGCGTTCGACGACGTCTTCCGGCACGGCCAGGTTGCTGCGCGTGACGATGGCGTGGATGCCGTCCGCGAGCCCGGGGTCGCGTTCGAGGTCGTCGACGCTCACGCAGCGGAACGCCGCGTCGAGCTGCGCCTGCACCTCGGGCGGAAAGTCCCCGATCTGCAGCACGCCCTTCATGCGCCGGTGCCGATCGTCAGCTCGAACGTGGTGACACCGTCGACGCCGCCGCGCACGCGGTCGCCCGGATTCAGCGCAGCGACGCCGGCCGGCGTGCCCGTGAAGATCAGGTCGCCCGGCGCGAGCGCGACGAGACGCGACAGGGCCGCGATCACGTCCGGCACCGGCCAGATCATCTCGTTCAGGTTGCCTTCCTGCTTCAGCTGGCCGTTCACTTCCAGCCAGATGCGCGCCTCTTGCGGATGCCCCGACCGTTCGGCAGGCACGAGCGGGCTGCACGGCGCGGAAGCGTCGAAGCCCTTGGCCATGTCCCACGGCCGGCCATCCTTCTTGGCCACGGCCTGCAGGTCGCGGCGCGTCAGGTCCAGGCCGACGCCATAGCCCCACACGAGGTCCATGGCCTGTTCCGGCGCGATGTCCGTGCCGCCGCCTTTCAATGCCACGACCAGCTCCACCTCGTGGTGCAGCTCGCGCGTGGACGACGGGTACGGCAGGGTGCCGCTGGCCGGCACGACGGCATCCGCCGGCTTGGTGAAGAAGAACGGCGGTTCGCGGTTCGGATCGGCACCCATCTCGCGCGCATGGGCGGCGTAGTTGCGGCCGACGCAGAACACGCGGCGCAGCGGGAAGCGTTGTTCAAGGCCGGCCACGGCGAGGGCCGGAACGGCGGGAGGCGTAATGACGAAGCCAGTCATGCGTATCCTTGTAGAGTCCATACCATGGCATCCGGCCGGGCCGGATGCGCAGTACAGCCTAACACAATGCACTGGCCATCGCCGTCACTGCACCAGCGCATCCACCAGCAACCCCTCCTCGCGCAGGAACTCTTCCGGCAGCATCGTCGGCAGGCCCGGATCCTCGATGCAGGCGAACAACCGGGCCACGTCGAGCACCTGCACCAGCAGGCTGCCGCCGTTGGCGCGGATCACCTGCTTCACCAGGAGGCCGTCCGCGCCCGGCGCGATCGGCGTCGGCGTCAACTGCGAGCGCTGGAACTTCGGTACGCCGTGCAGGTCGTCCGCCAGGATCGCGATCATGTCGCGGCCATGCTTCAGCACGATCGCCTGGCTGTCCGGCATGATCGTGGACGCCGTGCCGCGCACCAGGCAGCCCAGGTCGAACACCCAGGCGTAGCGCTCTTCGCCCTCCTCCTCCCTGGTCGCGATCAGCCCGATGCGTTCGCGCCGCCCGCCCATCGACACCGGCGCGATTCCCGCGGCGTCGCGCGCTTCCAGCACGGCGCCGGCGGGCACCGCGAACAGCAGGCCGTCGACGACGAAGGTGGCGTATTCGTCCTGCGCTTCGGTGGACGATTCGTCCGGCACCTCGGCGCGGATGCGCAGCGGCGGCTGCCCGACCCGGCGCGGGCGCGGATTCACGGCGCCGAACGTGCGGAACACGACGGCCAGCACGTCCTCGCGGTAGCCGTCGCTGACCTTGAATTCGCGGTAGCCGCACGAGACGCTGGATGCCATCACGGCATACTGCCCGTCGTGCACGACTACGCGCGCTGCCTGCCCGCCGTTGGGCAGGGCCAGCAGTTCGGCATCGAGTTCGAGACGGGCGCCGATGGGGCGGGCCGGATCGGTACTGGCGACGACGGTGCCCTGCCGGTCGACGAACAGCGCGCTCGCGCCCGGCATGCCGCCCAGCGCGCCCTGCAGCATCGCCAGCAACTCGGCCTGCGCGTCGAACACGATGCCGATGCCGCCGACGACCTCCGCGTCGTCCCCCGGATCGCGAATGGCCGCGTGATACACATAGGTCGGGCGGTTTTCGTAGAGTGGGTCGGGACGGAACGGCGTGACGTGGTATTGCTGCTCGCTGCGCAGGGCCAGCACCGCTGCCAGCGTGCCGGGGTCGATCTGGTGTCCGGCCACGCCCGGTGCCCCGTCGCGGCTGCTCGAGACGAGAATGCGGCCGTCGCGGTCGTACACGACGATGCGCGTATAGACCGTGTACAGGCCGTTGATGTAGTCGAGGACGGCGGCGAGGCCTTCGCGCGTCTCGAAATCCTGCTCCGCCTGGTCCAGCGCCTGGCGCAGCTCGGGCGTCAACGCCCACCAGCGGCAATCGTCGGCGCGCTCGTACAGGTTGCGGTCGAGCAGGTCGACCAGCAGCCGCGCCACCGATCCCGTCGCGCGCATATGCGAGTCCAGCACGGTTTCGTACAGGTCGCCGATCGACTGGCTGAACAATTCGTTGCTGCGGTTGGCCGTCTCGTTCACCTGGTCGAGCACGATCGCCAGCTTGTGCACGTCGCCCGCGCAGGCGCTCGTCGCCACCTGGCCGTTCCAGACGACGCGCCGGACCGTGTCCGCCGCCGTGATGATCTCGAACAACGGTGGGCAGAACGATCGCGCATGCGTCAGCAGGCCGTCCGCGACGTGTGCCGGGATGTGGGCGCGGACCGGCCGCGGCCGGCGGCGGAACGCCACGTCGACCGGCACCATCACCTGTCCCTGCCAGCCCGGCGGCCCCATGTAGCCCTGGTAGCCGGCGGCCGGCAACGTGCGCACCAGGTATTCGCGGCCGCCGAACAGCAGCAGGCGCGCGTCGCCGTCCGGGTTGACCGGCACGCGTGCGCCCGGTGGCATCCAGGCCGGATCGGCGCTCGCGATCACGCGCCCGTCGCCATCGAGCAGCAGCGGGAGCGTACGCCCATCCTCGTCGGCGAGCGACCGGAAGATGCCTTCCATCTCTTCCTCGAAGTTGAAGCACAGGCACAGCACGCCCACGGGCACGCCGCTGTCCGGGTGCAGCATGCGGCGCGAATAGATCAGGGCCTGGCGCTTCCCCGGCCGCAGGTCGCTGGCCCGGAACGTTTCGACGTAGTGCATCGTCGCCAGCGTCTCCGCGACCAGCGGATCGGCGCTCACCGCCAGGGACGTGGATTCGTCGATCCGGGCCAGCACCCGGCCCTGCGGGTCGAGGATCAGGATGTCGTCGTACACCGTGTACTTGCTGCGGTAGGCGCGCAGGCGCCGGCGGATGGCGTGGACATCGTCCTTCAGCCCGGCGGCAAAGGCGCACAATTCGTTGTCGGTGGCAAGGAAGCCGATGTCGGCCGTGCGCTCGTACAGGTTGCGCACCACAAGGTCGATCGCGTACTGCGCCCGCGTGCCGATCCCGGCCAGCACGTTGTCGACCTTTTCCCGCACCAGGCTGCCGACCAGTTCCTGCTCGAGGCGCTGGAACCCGGAACGCGTCGCCGTCAGCGCCGGCTGCAGTATCCGCGCCTCGACCGGACAATGCTGCCTGGCCGACCACTCGATCATGCGCCATGTGAGATCGAGTTCGCGCAGCGATTGCTCGCAGCGGGTCACGTCGTGCATATAAGGGAGAAACGTATCGACCGATAATTCGGTCCGGTCGGGACCATGTGGGGGATTCATCTGCATTCTCCGGGGCTTACCAGCGGATTATGCATATGCAAGAAGGATGCCCATCAAGAAACCATTGTTTCCCTCACATTTCATCGGAATATGGCGATGCTGCACCGCAACAGCCCATGGCGCGCCGTGCTGGTGCGCTCAGAACTCTTCCCAGTCGCTCTGTACCGCCGCCGCTCGCGGCGTGGACTTCACGGCTGGCCGGGCCGGCCTGGCCGGCACCGCAGGCACGGCCGCCCGCACCGGGGTGGGCGCGGACACGGGTGCGGGCGTCGGCGACCGGACGGCCGTGGAGCCGCCGCCCTCGATCCGGAACACGGCCACGGCGTCGAGCAGGCGCGCGGCCTGGTCGCGCATCGCCTGCGAGGCGGCCGCCGCTTCCTCGACGAGGGCGGCGTTCTGCTGGGTCATGTCGTCCATCTGCGTGACGGCCGCGTTGATCTGCTCGATGCCGGCGCTCTGCTCCTGGCTGGCCGCCGAGATCTCGCCGAGGATGTCGGCGACGCGACGCACGCTGTCGACGATCTGCTCCATCGTGCTGCCCGCCTCGCGTACGAGGTGGCTGCCCGCTTCGACCTTGTCGCTGGAGTCGATGATCAGCGCCTTGATTTCCCTGGCGGCATTGGCGCTGCGGTGGGCGAGGTTGCGCACTTCGCCCGCGACGACCGCGAAGCCGCGGCCCTGCTCACCGGCGCGCGCCGCTTCCACGGCCGCATTCAAGGCGAGGATGTTCGTCTGGAACGCGATGCCGTCGATGACGCCGATGATGTCGGCGATCTGGCCGGACGCCGCATGGATCTGCGCCATCGTGTGCACCACCTGCCCGATTACCTCGCCGCCCCGGGTGGCGACGTTCGACGCCGTCGCGGCCAGCGTGTTGGCCTGGCGCGCGTTGTCGGCGTTCTGCCTCACGGTGGACGTCAGTTCTTCCATCGACGACGCCGTCTCTTCCAGCGCGCTGGCCTGTTCCTCGGTACGTGCGGACAGGTCGCGGTTGCCGGCCGCGACTTCGTCCGAGGCATGCGACATGGCTTCGGTGCCGTCGCGCACGGTGCCGACGGTCGCCACCAGGTTGTCGTTCATGCGCTTCAGGGCGCCCAGCAGCTGGCCCACCTCGTCTTTGCTGTCCACGTCCACGCGCGTCGTCAGGTCGCCGGCGGCGACCGCGGTCGCCACGTCCACCGCGCGGCGCAGCGGACGGGTGATCGATGCGGTGATCCGCCAGGCCAGCGCGCAGGCCACGGCCAGGATGACGGCGCCAAGCACGATCATCAGGACACGCGTCCGGGCGTACATCGACTGCGCGGCCTGCGCCGTTTCGATGGCCAAGTCGGTCTGGATCTTGATCTGCTGGCCGATCGTTGCCTTGTACTCCGCGAGCAGGGGACGCAGCGCGGACTTCAGGTACACGCGCGCGCCGGCGGTGTCACCACTCGCGATCAGGCGCATCAATTCCTGCTGGCCCTGGGTGTACCGCGCATTGAGCTGCATTTCCTGCGCCAGCACGGCACGCGCCTGCGGGTAGACCAGGATGCCGTCCAGTTTCGCGAGGATGGCATCGAGTTCCTTGCGTGACGAGACGACTTCCTCGACCTGCCGCGCGCGGTCGTCGGCGCCGTCGCTCAGCAGCATGTCGCGCAGGGCGGTCGCGATGTCGTTCACCTCGCCCAGCATGTGCGTGGTCATCTCCACGCGGGGCATGCGCATGTTGACGATCGTATCCGTGCCGTCGTTGACACGGCCCAGCATGGTCACTCCCTGCCCGACCATGAAAACGAACGCCAGGCACAGGAAGCCGAAACCCAGCGCCAGGCGTATACCAATTCGCAGATTTGCAATATGCATCGTTCGCTCCCTTTTTGTCCCGGGGGCCGGGACGCCGGTTGTCCGTCTCATAAAAGATTACGGATCGGAAAGGTGTATGTCGATGCGGAGAGGTTAATTCCAGGTTTTTTTTACATGATGACTGTTACACACAACACTGTGGCGTTCAATACATCTCCCTGGCCGCCGCCCGGACGGCGCGCAGCAGCAGGTCGGCGCCCGGCGACAGCAAATGGTCCTGGTGGCGGATGATGCCGAACGCATCCATCTTGCATGGCAGCTCGATCGGCAGGATGCGCATCACGTTCAGCGACGCGTAGTACTGCGCCACCTCGCCTGGCATCACGTGCAGCGAATCGGTCTGCTGCAGCAGTGCCGTGATCACCAGCATCGCTGTCGTGTCGACGACGTTCGCCGGCGGCTCCAGGCCGGCGCGGCGGAACATCATGTCGAAGCGGTAGCGCAGGATACTGCCGTGCGGCGGCACGATCCAGGGTAGCGGCGCGATGTCCTGCAACGTGAGGCTCTTGCGCTCCAGCAGCGGATGGCCGGGACGGACCACGGCGCATGCCGGCTCTTCCGTCAGCTCTTCGTAGATCAGGCCCGACGTGTCGCCCGTGTCGAAGATGCGGCCGATCATGAAGTCCAGGGTGCCGTGCTGCAGCTTGTCCAGCAGCAGGTTGCTGGTGTCCAGCTGCACGCCGATGCGCAGCAGCGGCGCCTCTTCCTTCACGCGGGCGATGGCGCGCGGCAGCAGGGCCATCGCGGGCGTCATGATCACGCCGACCTCGACCTGACCGGTCAGGCCCGCCTTCAGGGTGACGATGTCGTCGTGCGCCAGCGCGAGGCTCGTGAGAGCCATGCGCGCGTGGCGGATCATCGTCTCGCCGTAGATCGTCGGTTCCATCCCGCGCGGCAGGCGCTCGAACAGCTTGACGTCCAGCATCTCCTCGAGATCCTTGATCTGCTTGGAGGCAGCCGGTTGCGTCATGTGCAGCTCGTCGGCCGCGCGGTGGATGTTGCGGTAGTCGTCGAGCGCGATCAGCAGCAGCAGTTGCCGCGTCTTCAGGCGCGCCTTGAGAAACCAGTTCGGATTAGTCGTGTCCATCGAGCGATCATATCACTATCGATATTGCATTCACGGAAAAACGCACCGAACCGTTATCGCTTGCAGGCGGCGGACGGGTTCGCTTCAGGTCCCTGCGCCGTCTGCGGCACCGGCAGGATCTTGCCGTCCGGGCCGTAGTGCAGCTCTTCGATCGCGACGGAGCGGCGATACTCTCCCCCCGTCGGCAGTTTGCCGTTGTGATAGATGATGTAGGACTTGCCGTTGAAGTCGATGATCGCGTGGTGGATCGTGCCGACGTTCGTGTTCTTTTCCATGATCACGCCGCCCCAGGACCACGGGCCCGTGGCCGTCGGTCCCGTCATGTACACGGTCTCTTCCGGGAACTTGCGCGAGTACGACAGGTAGTATTTGCCGGCGTGCTTGTGCAGGTACGAAGCTTCCGTGAACGCTTCCAGGCCCACCGTGTGGATCGGGCCGTCGAGTTCGGTCATGTTGGCTTTCAGCTTCGCGTACTTCATGACGGTATTGCCCCAGTACAGATAGGCCTGGCCGTCGTCGTCGACGAAGATGGCGGGGTCGATATCGTCCCAGCTGATCGGGGTCTCGCGCGTCATGTCGTTGGTGACCAGCGCCGAACCGCGCGCGTCGACGAACGGGCCTGTCGGGCTGTCCGACACCGCGACGCCGATCGCCTTGCCCGGAATCGTCTTGTGCTCGACCGTCACATACAGGTAGTACTTGCCGTTGCGCTTCGTGATGTCGCTGGCCCAGGCGTCGCGAGCGGCCCACTTGAAGATGGAGAACGGCACGCCGGCCGGGTGCTCGGTCCAGTGCTGCATGTCACAGCTGGAGAACACCCGCCACTCGTTCATCAGGTAGTCCTTGCCGCCGACGGGTGCTTCGTCGTGGCCCACGTACAGGTAGACGCGGCCGTCGTCGACGAGGGCCGCGGGGTCGGCCGTGAAGATGCGGCTGGTGAGGGGATTGGCGGCACTGGCGAGTGCCGTCGTCGCGACCAGGGCCGCGCCGGCGAAGTGCTTGAGCATGTAGTCTCCGTTGTTTTTGGTATCACCGGCGTTGGCAGCGCCGGGTACTGCTGCGGTATCGAGACGCCCGCCCCCGTGTGGCCGGGGGTCGGGCGCGCACCGCGTGAAGCTTATTGCCTGGAACGTCCGCCCATCACCCGCTGCACGACGCAGAAGACGAACAGCAGCGCCCCGATGACGATCTTGGTCCACCACGAACTGAGCGTGCCGTCGAAGGCGATCAGCGTCTGGATGGCGCCCAGCACGAGCACGCCCGACAGCGCGCCGGCGATATAGCCGTAGCCGCCGGTGAGGAGCGTCCCGCCGATGACGACGGCCGCGATGGCGTCCAGTTCCGTGCCCTGGCCGTGCAGGCCATAGCCGGACAGCATATAGAAGGCGAACAGCACGCCGCCCAGCGCCGCGCAGAAGCCCGACAGCGCATACACCGCTACCTTCGTACGGCCCACGTTCAGGCCCATCATCGCGGCCGACTGTTCGTTGCCGCCGACGGCGTACACGGCGCGGCCGAACGCGGTGAAGTGCGCGAGCCAGATGGCGACCAGCAGCACGACGAGGGCGATGATGGCGCCCGGCGACAGGAAGCCGCCGAGGATCGGCACCTGCGTCTGCGACATCGCCGTGAACACCGGATCGTCGATCGTGATCGATTCCACGCTGATCAGGTAGCACAGGCCGCGGGCCAGGAACATGCCGGCCAGCGTGACGATGAACGGCTGCAGCTTGAACAGGTGGATGATCGCGCCCATCGCGCCGCCGAAGCACGCGCCCAGCAGCAGCACGAGCGCGACGACGGCGACCGGCGGCCAGTGGGCATGCTGCAGCAGCCAGGCGGAGATCATCGTCGACAGCGCCAGCACGGAACCGACCGACAGGTCGATGCCGCCCGACAGGATCACGAAGCCCATGCCGACCGCGATCACGAGCAGGAACGCGTTATCGATCAGCAGGTTGAAGATCACCTGCAGCGACAGGAAACCCGGGTACACCGACCCGCCGATGCCCAGCATCGCCACCAGCAGGACCACGGTAACGAGGGACGTGAACCACGGCGCGCTCGTGACGCCGCGGGTACCGGTTGCGACCGCGCTCATGCGGACCTCCGCAGGATGTTCTTGAATTCGCTCGACTGCGAAATGCAGACGACGAAGACGACGATGGATTTGACGACCATGTTCACTTCGGGCGGGACGCCCAGCGAGTAGATCGTATAGGTCAGGGTCTGGATGATCAGCGCACCGATCACGCTGCCCACCAGGCTGAACTTGCCGCCGGCCAGCGACGTGCCGCCCAGGGTGACGGCGAGGATCGCGTCCAGTTCCAGCAGCAGGCCCGCGTTGTTGGCGTCCGCGCTCTTGATGTTCGACGTGATCAGCATGCCGGCCAGGCCCGCGCAGGCGCTGCAGAACACGTACACGAAGGTGATCAGCGTGGCGGTGCGCAGGCCGGCCAGGCGGGCCGCCACCGGGTTGATGCCGACCGCCTGGATGAACAGGCCCAGCGCCGTCTTCTTCACGAGCAGCATCGTGACCAGGAACACGGCCGCGACGACGAACAGCGAGAACGGCAGGCCGGCGAGATAACCGCTGCCGAGGAAGAAGAACGGTTCGTAATACACGGTGACGATCTGGCCGTCCGTCAGCAACTGCGCCAGGCCGCGCCCCGCCACCATCAGGATCAGCGTGGCGACGATCGGCTGCAGCTTGATGCCGGCGACGAGCACGCCGTTCCACAGGCCGCACAGCAGCGCGACGCCCAGCGAGGCCGCCAGCGCGAGCGCCATCGGCGTATTCGGGGTGCTGCCGCCGATCAGCATCGCGGACACGGTACCGGACAGCGCGACGACGGCGCCCACGGAGATATCGATACCACGTGTGGCAATGACAAGAGTCATGCCCAGTGCCGCCAGCATCAGCGGGGCGGCGCGGTTGAGGATGTCGATGATCGCGCCGTACAAATGGCCTTCCTTGACTTCCAGGTGGAAGAAGCCGGGCACGAGGAACGCGTCGACGAGCAGCAGCGCGACGAGCGCGCCGAGTGGACGCACGAGCGGGTGCTGCAGCCAGGCGGTGCGGGACACCGCGGCCTTGGACTGGCTCGGCGCGCCCGGCGCGCCTTTCGGTGCGTTGGTGGTCACGTGCGCGTTCATGCGGATTCCCCTGCGATCACGTGCAGCACGGACGTCTCGTCCAGTTGGCCGCGCTGGTATTCGCCGCAGGCCTTGCGGTCGCGCATGACGACCATGCGGTCGGACAGGCGCACCACTTCCGGCAGTTCGGACGAGATGAAGAGAATGGACATGCCCTTGCGGCACAGGTTACTGACGTAATCCATGATTTCCTGCTTGGCGCGCACGTCGATGCCGCGCGTCGGTTCGTCGAGGATCATCAGGCGCGGATCGGTCGCGAGCCAGCGCGCCAGCAAGACCTTCTGCTGGTTGCCGCCGGACAGGGTGCCGATCGGCGTCTCGATGCTGGCCGTCTTGATGCCCAGCCATTTGACGTAGTCGGTCGCCAGCTGCTGCTGGCGCTTGAAGGGGATCGCGCGGAAGATACCCTGCCGCGCCTGCAGCGCGAGGATCAGGTTTTCGCGCACGGACAGCGCGAGGATCGCGCCTTCGTGCTTGCGGTCTTCCGAGCAGAAGCCGATGCCTTGTGCGATGGCGTCGCGCGGGTTCGAGAAGCTCACCTGCCTGCCGTCGATGTCGAAACTGCCGGCATCCGCCTTGTCGGCGCCGAACAGCAGGCGCGCCGTTTCCGTGCGGCCCGAGCCGAGCAGGCCCGCAAGACCCAGCAGCTCGCCGCGGCGGATTTCCAGGTCGACCGGCGCCAGCACGCCCTTGCGCGCGATGCCGCGGGCGCGCAGGAAGACTTCGCCTTGCTCCTGCGCTGCGCCCTGCTCCGCGGTCTCCGACGCGTGTTCCGCATCGGCCGGCGCGCCGATCATCTTGTTGACCAGCGCGAGGCGCGACAGGTCGGCACAGGCGTATTCGCCTTCGCGCTCGCCGTTGCGCATGACCGTGATGCGGTCCGAGATCGCGTAGGTCTGGTCGAGGAAGTGCGTGACGAACAGGATCGCCATGCCCTCTTCGCGCAGGCGGCGCAGCACCGAGAACAGCATCTGCACTTCCGCCTCGTCCAGGCTGGACGTGGGCTCGTCGAGGATCAGCACGCGCGATTCCGTGTTCAGCGCACGCGCGATGGCGACCATCTGCTGGATCGCCAGCGGATAATCGGCCAGCGGCTTGCTGACGTCGACGTGGATCTGCAGGCGCTCCAGCAGCGCCGTGGCTTGCGTGCGCATCGACCGCCAGTCGACCATGCCGAAGCGGCGTGGATAGCGGCCGATGAAGATGTTTTCCGCGACCGACAGGTTCGGGCACAGATTGACTTCCTGGTAGACGGTGCTGATGCCGAGGTTCTGCGCATCCTGCGTGGAACGCGGGTGGATGGCGCGGCCTTCCAGCACGATGCTGCCGGCGTCCGGCTGGTACACGCCGGTGAGGACCTTGATCAGCGTGGACTTGCCGGCGCCGTTCTGGCCCATCAGCGTGTGGACTTCGCCGGGGAACAGGCGCAATCCGGCATCGGACAGCGCCTTCACACCCGGGAAGGCTTTATGGATGCCGGTGACTTCCAGTACCGGCTGCTTCGAATCGATCATGCTTAAACCGATCAATATTTGCGGTTCGGGAGTTCCTTCGCCGCCACCTCAGCCGGGAACACGCCTTCGGTCACGACGATGCGCTTCGGCACCGGCTTGCCGGCCACGACGTCCTGCGCCGTCTGGATCAGGGTGGGGCCGAGCAGCGGATTGCACTCGACCGTCACGTTCAGCTTGCCGGCCTTCATGGCTTCGAACGCGCCTTTCACGCCGTCGATCGAGATGATGATGATGTCCTTGCCCGGTTTCAGGCCGGCTTCCTCGATGGCCTGGATGGCGCCGATGGCCATGTCGTCGTTATGCGCGTACAGGACGTTGATGTTCTTGCCTTCGGACTTCAGGAAGGCTTCCATGACTTCCTTGCCCTTGGCGCGGGTGAAGTCGCCCGTCTGCGAGCGGATGATCTTCAGCTTCGGATTCGCGGCGATGACTTCGGCGAAGCCGGCCTTGCGGTCGAGCGCCGGCGCGGCGCCCGTCGTGCCCTGCAGCTCGACGATGTTCAGCGGCTTGCCGCCGTTCTTCTTGTCGTAGTCGAGCAGCCAGCGTCCGGCGCGGCGGCCCTCTTCCACGAAGTCGGAACCGATGAAGCTGACGTACAGCGACGGATCGCTGACCTTGACGGCGCGGTCGGTCAGGATCACGGGGATCCTGGCGTTCTTCGCTTCGCGCAGCACGGTCTCCCAGCCGGTCTCGACGACCGGGGAAAACGCGATCACGTCGACGTGCTGGGCGATGAAGGAACGGATGGCCTTGACCTGGTTCTGCTGTTGCTGCTGGGCGTCGGCGAACTTCAGGTTGACGCCGGCCTTCTTGGCGGCATCCTTGATCGACGCGGTGTTCGCGGTGCGCCATTCGCTTTCGGCGCCGACCTGCGAAAAGCCGATCGTGAGGGGTTTGGCGGCAAAGGCCGGGATGGCGGCGGCGCACGCGACGGCGGCGGCTGCGCCCAGGAGGGTTCTGCGGGTGAAGATCATCACTTAGTCTCCGGAATTGTTGTGCACGGATACTATGACAGAACTGGGATATCTATCCAATCATTTTTTTGACGGAATCAATACCCGTTTCGGCATCAATACAGACGAGTGCCCCATGGGCAGGCGGTCCGCGCTATACTGGGCTCACCTTTCACCTGCCGAGGAGCGCCCAATGCAACAGCTGGATATTGCCACCCCGTCGGGCGCCTGACCTCCTTTCCCGTCGAACACGACGTCGTGAACGGGCGCGCCAGGCGCGCCGACTTACCTGACCGAATCCATCGCTGCCGCAGTCTTGCGGCTGCGTGCTTGCGCGTTCGCGCGCTTCATCATCGGAACACGACAGGAACACGACATCATGATAGCCTTCGATTTCACGGCACTGCGCCGTATCGGCCTCTCCCACCTCATCGCCGCGCGCCTGGCCGCACATGACCGCGGCATCCCGGCCCGCGTGACGGGCGTGCACCGCGCCACGCTCGTCCTGCACGACGGTGCGCGCGAATTCCCTGCCCGGCTGCACCCTACCCTCGAGGCCTCGCCCACCGTCGGCGACTGGGTGCTGTTCGACCTTGACGGCCAGGGCGGGGCCTGGGTCCACGCACTCGCCGAACCGCTGAATACCCTGGTGCGGCGCGACGCCAACGGTGCGCGCCAGCGGCTGGCGGCCAACGTCGACACCGCGCTGCTCGTGATGGGCCTGGACGGCGATTTCAATTTGCGCCGGCTGGAGCGCTACCTGATGGTGGCCCGTTCCTGCCACGTGGCCCCGGTGGTCGTGCTGACCAAGGGCGACCTGGTCGACGACGCCGACGACAAGGCGGCGCAGGTCAGCGCGCGCCTGCCGGCGTCGGTGCCGGTCGTGCGCGTCCAGCCGCAGGAAAGCCACGCCGCCTGGGTGCTGGTGCCATGGACCGGCGCCGGCCAGACGCTGGTGCTGCTCGGCTCATCGGGCGTGGGCAAGTCGACGCTCACCAACACGCTGACCGGCGCGGACCAGCCTACCGGCGGCGTGCGCAAGGGCGACGACTGCGGCCGTCACACGACGACGTCGCGTTCCCTGCACCTGTGCGCGGACGGCGCCTGCGTGATCGACACGCCCGGGCTGCGCAGCTGGCAGCCTGACGCCGACGAAGAGGATGTCAATGCGGCGTTCGAGGATATCGACGCGCTGGCGGCCAACTGCCGCTTCCACGACTGTGCCCACGAGACGGAACCGGGATGCGCCGTGCGCGGCGTCGTCGACGCGGACCGCCTGCGCAACTACCACAAGCTGTTGCGCGAAGTGCGGCACGCCGCGCAGACGCCGCTCGAACGCAGCGCCGAGCGCGCGACGTGGAAAGTGTTGAACCGGATGGCGAAGGAGCGCGCGCGGGCCAAGCGGTAGGGTGGGGTGTTTGATGCCGGGGGCCTCAAACACGAACGTGCCCACCATGCGTTACCGCGACGCATACGTTTGGTGGGCACGGGGTGCCCACCCTACCAAGACAGGTTCCGGGCAGCTGTAGGGTGGGCTCCCCGAGCCCACCATGCGTTTGCGTTCGTGCCCGCCGAGATAGGATTTGTGCAGTTCAGCGCAGCAGGCGCAGGCCGTACAGGCCGCCCGCCATCGAGCCTTCCTTCGCGACGAACTTCACTTCCAGCCTGCCGTTCGCGCCCTGTACGAGCGCGGGCGGCAGCGCGTAGTCGCGCGTGTAGAACTCCTGCGCCGCGCCGGCCGGCAGTTCGACCTCGGCGATGCGCTGGCCGTCGACGACGATGTCGAACTTCCTGCCCGCGTCCCCGCGCGCGAACGTGAGGCGCAGCGCCTTCGCTTCCTTCTTCGGATCGTTCAACTGGTAGCTGAACCACTTGCTCGCGTGGCGCCAGTGGCGGCCGTTGGCGATGCCGGCGTCCGCGCCCTCGCCCTTGAAGCCGTGGTCGACCTCCGGCTGCTGCTCGCCCGGCGTCACCTGGTCGATGGTCTGCGCGTCCAGCGCCAGGCGTTCCGATTCCTGCGCCGCGTTCTCCAGCTTCAGGCGCGCGTACTCGGCCGGGGTGCTCTGCTGCCAGTAGATCATGTAGCGCGAATCGTGCAGGCGGAAGAACGGAATGAACTCCGTCGACGCGCCCGCCCCGCCCTGCACGACACCGGGCGCCGTGAACGTCAGCGGCTTGCCTTTCACGGGCTTGAACTTGCGGGTGAAATCGCGGCTAGAGGAGACGAACGTCGGCGCCGCCTCCAGCGGGCAGACCTGGCCGGACGGGCTGTGGCCCATGCGCGAGTCGTCCGCGAGGAAGTTCAGGTGCTCGGTCGGGAACGGATTCGTCTTCGCGGCCAGCACGACGGGGCCGTACAGCACGGCGTAGTAATTCGACTTGTCCGGCATCTGCTCCAGCCGCATCGTCATCGGCAGGCTCACGTCGACGCGGTCGCCCTTCTTCCACGCGCGATCGATGCTGACATAGCTGCCCGGCTGTGCGTTCACTTTCACGGGTTTGCCGTTCACCTTCACCGCCAGCTTGCCCGGCGCGACCCAGGCCGGATAGCGGATCTTCATCGTGAACCGGCTGTCGCCGTCCACGGTGATCCGGGTGCTGGCCTGGTCCGGGAAGTTGTTCGCCTGCGTGACCTTGACGTTCTTCTCGCGCCAGTTCAGCGTGGACGGGATGAACAGGTTCACGAACAGCGCGTCACCCTCGTGCGCGTAAATGAATTCGCCGTACTTCGCATGGCTCTCGATGCCGGAGCCCACGCAGCACCACATGGCCTTGTCCACCTGCGAATACACGCGGTACTGGTTCGGGCGCATCGGCGTGAAGTAGACGAAACCGCCCGTGCCCGGGCGCTCGGAGGCGAGGATGTGGTTGTACAGCGCGCGCTCGTAGTAGTCCGCGTAAGAGGCTTTGTCCGACGTCTCGAACAGCATCTCCGTGAGCTTGAGCATGTTGTACGTGTTGCAGGTCTCCGGCCCCTCGACCTCGTTGATCATGGGGCTGAAGTCCTTGTCGTCATGGAAGTGCTCCCTGACGCTGTTGCCGCCGATGGCCACCGTGCGGTGGTCGACGACGGTCTGCCAGAAGAACGCGGCGGCATCCGCCATGTCCTTGCGGCCCGTGAGCTCGCCGATGCGCTTGAAGCCGATCACCTTCGGGATCTGCGTGTTGGCGTGCAGGCCCGTGAGCTTGTCCTCGTGTTTCTCCAGCGGCTGCAGGATGGCCTGGTGCGAGAATTTCAGCGCCAGGTCCATGTAACGCTGGTCGCCGGTCATCTGGGCGACGTCGGCCAGCACCTCGTTCATGCCGCCGTGCTCGGCCTTCAGCATCTGCTGCATCTGCTCGTCCGTCAGGTGGCTGGTCAGGCGCAGCGCCCAGTCGGACATGGCGATCAGCATCGCCTTCGCATCCTCGTTGCCGGCATAGCGGTACGCGTCGCGCAGGCCGGCGTAGATCTTGTGCAGGTTGTACCACGGGACCCACTTGCCGTTGACGGAGAAGTTGTCGGCGTGCAGGTTGCCCGCGGCGACGTCGCGCCAGGCGGCGCGGCCGCCGGGGACGCCGCCGACATAGCCGTCGCCGTTCGCCGTCTGCGCACGCTTCAGTTCCGCGACGAAGTAGTCGAGGCGTTTCCTGACTTCCGCATCGCCGGTCGACGCATACATCAACGCCAGCGCCGACAGGTAGTGCCCGCCCATGTGGCCGTCCAGGCCGGACGATTCCCAGTTGCCGTAGCTGGGCTGCTTCGGCGCGAGCCCGGCCTCGCGCAGGAATGGCGCCAGCAGGCGGTCCGGCTCCATCTCCATCAGGTAGTTCAGGTCCGTGGCCTGGGCGTCGAGGAAGGGGCTGGCGCCCAGGCGCACGTCCTGCAACGGGAACAGGTCGGCGGCGTGGGCGGCCGTCGTCCCCAGTGCGAATAACAGTGCGGCGATGCGGTTCAGTTTCATTTGATTTCGTCCATCGCGATTTCGTCGATCACGTAACGGTTGAGGCCTTTCGGATCGACCGTAGGCCAGCCATCCTTGTCCCAGTGGAGGGCATCGTGGTGGCGGCACCATCGCCACCACCGCCCCCGCCGCAACCGGCGAGGACACATGCGGCAGCGACGGCATTGGCAAGCGCACGCGGTATCGATGCGTGCGCCATGGGTCAGCCTTCGACGGCGACGACCATCACGGCCTTGGCCGGCACCTTGATCGTCAGCTTGCCGCCGCTGGCGCTGGCGCTGAACGGCACCGGCTTGACGGCGTCCTTGTGTTCGAAGGTGTTGTGGGCATCCATCGCATCCGCGGTCAGCAGCTGGCCGCGCACGGCGCCGACGTTCTGGCCGGCGACGTTGACGACGACGTCGGTGGCTTCACGCGGGTTCGTGTTGACCAGGGCGATATAGGTCTTGCCATCCTTGCCCTTCGCGGCCGAGGCGCTGATGCCCGGCACGCCGTGGCCGTTCTCGCCATAGGTCGTGTTGTTCGACAGCGTGACCGGCAGCGAGGTCGCGCCCTGGAACGGCACGTACATCTTGAAGGCGTAGTACGTCGGCGTCAGCAGCATCTTCTCGTTGTCGGTGATGATCATGGCCTGCAGCACGTTGACCATCTGCGCGATGTTCGTCATGCGCACGCGATCGGCGTAGGCATGGAAGATGTTGAAGTTGACGGCGGCCACGACGGCGTCGCGGATGGTGTTACGCTGGAACAGGAAGCCCGGGTTCGTGCCCTTCTCGACGTCGTACCAGGTGCCCCACTCGTCCACGTCGAAGCCGATCTTCTTCTCCGGGTCGTTCCTGTCGAGGATCGCGACGTTCTTGCGGACGAAGTCTTCCATGCGCAGGGTCTGGGACATCGTCGAGAACCATTCCGATTCCGGGAAGCCGGTGGCGGCGCCCTTCTTGTCCCAGTTCCCGGTCGGCAGCGTGTAGAAGTGGAAGCTGATGCCGTCGGTGCGGCCCTTCAGGTCGCGCGAGAGCACTTCGGTCCAGCTGGTGTCGTCGCCGGTGCCGCCGCTGGCGATCATCTTCGGACGCAGGTTGTGCGGCGCCTTCAGGAACGTATTCCACTGGCGGTACAGGTCGGCGTAGTACTCCGGACGCATATTGCCGCCGCAGCCCCACGACTCGTTGCCGATCGCGAAATACGCGACCTTGTACGGCGCCGGGTGGCCGTTCTTCGCGCGCAGTTCGGCCAGCGTCGACTTGCCTTCCGACGTCATGTACTCGATCCACTCGGCCGCTTCCTGCGGCGTGCCGGTGCCGAGGTTGCCGTTGACGTAGGCGTCGGCACCCAGCAGCTCGACGAGGTCGAAGAATTCATGCGTACCGACCGCATTGTTTTCCGGCACACCGCCCCAGTTCGTGTTGACCTTCACCGGACGCTTGTTGCGCGGGCCGATGCCTTCGCGCCAGTGGTATTCGTCGGCGAAGCAGCCGCCCGGCCAGCGGACCAGCGGTACGTGCATCTCCTTCAGCGCGCCGACGACGTCGTTGCGCCAGCCGCGCGTATTCGGGATCTTCGAATCCGGACCGACCCAGAGGCCGCCGTAGATGCCGCTGCCGAGGTGTTCGGCGAACTGGCCGTAGACGTCCTTGTCGATCACCGCGCCCGGCCTGGACGCGTCGACGGTCACGTTCACCTGGGCGAACGCGGCGCTTGCGCAGAATGCGCCGGCAAGGCCGAGGGCGAGGACTTTGGGTTGGAATGCCTTCATGTGGTCTCCGTTAGTTTTTGTCGATGGGGTGGTTTGTTCGGTCAGCACGCGCGACGACGCCGCGACGCGCTTCAGTGGTCGATCGCTTTGGCGAAGCGGATAGGAAAAACGACGATGGCGCCGCCAGGGCGGCGCCATCAGGGACGCGGCATGCGCCCCGTCACACCCATCCGGCGTCGACGATGAATTCCTGGCCCGTGCACATCTTGCTGTCGTCGGCCGACAGGAACAGGACCATCGCGGCGATATCGTCGGGCATCAGCTTGCCCGGCAGGCATTGCGAGCGCGCGATCTCCGCTTCGCCCGCCTCGTCCAGCCACAGGTCGATCTGGCGCTGGGTCATCACCCAGCCCGGCGTGAGCGTGTTGACGCGGATGTTGAACTTGCCCAGGTCACGCGCCAGGCAGCGCGTGAGGCCGATCACGGACGCCTTGGTCGTCGCATAGATCGGGTAGTTCGGGTTCTTGGCGTGCCACGACATCGAACTGAAATTGATGACGGAACCGCCGCCGCGGCGCTTCATGCCCTCCAGCGCGGCCTGCACGGTGAAGAACATCGGACGCTGGTTGATGGCGATGCGCTCGTCCCAGTATTCGACCGACACTTCGCCGATCTGGTGACGCTGGTCGTTGGCGGCGTTGTTGACGACGACGTCGAAATCGCCCAGCTTGGCGGCCATCTCGGCCATCACGGCCTGCAGGCTCGCGATATCGGTGATGTCGCAGTAACGGTACATCGGGGCCTTATGACCGGCAGCCGCCAGGCGCGCAACCAGCGCCTCGCTGGCGTCGCGCATGATGTCGACAAAACCGACCAGTGCACCCTGCTCCACCAGCGCCTCGACGATCGCTTCACCGATCCCGCTGCCGCCACCCGTCACGAACACCCGTTTGCCTTCGAGGCTACCGTACCT